>JBBQST010000124.1:0-10282 GCA_038213625.1 Thermoflexales bacterium | reverse complement strand
TGGCATCCTATTCTTTGTGATCAAGAAAACGGTGGGACTGCGCGTCTCGGCCGAGGAAGAAATCGAGGGGCTGGACGCGATGGAGCACGGCACCATCGCCTATCCGCAGGATGTGAACTTCGCCCCAGGTGCGCCCAGCCCACGGATTACACCGGTGCGCGCCGGCAAGTAAGCTATAGATGCTCAGATAGCAAACTAGGCAGACGAGATCGTGCACGTGCACGTTTGACGTGCACGTGCACGATCTTCCAGCCGCGATTCCAAAAGCAAATCTGAAGACCTATACCACTAAAAATAAAACTTAATACTCACTTTTCTAACGAGCACAGCGCCCGGCAATGGTTGCCGGGCGCTGTCATTTTTCGAGTATCTATTCACCTTGACCGATTATTACAAGCACCTTACAATTATCTTAACGAAATTTTTACGGGTCATGAAGCCCCCAGCGATACGTACGTATCGCTGGGGGCTTTTCTTTGGTCTCGTAGGCTTCATAGGAGGTTCCGCCCGACACACATTAACAACACACAGCGTGCCAGGAAGCACATTAGCCTGTCTAAATCCCCTAGTAGTTTGTGACCCTGTCCAGTCACATAGCAATGGGTTGGTTTTATCTTTTAACCTTTGCTCCCAGAAGAAACGTATCAGAACGGCCATTAATTTTCATCTTTTATTGGCCGAAGGTAGAGCAGGAGAATTTATAGACATGCGACAGAATCCTTGGTTTCGTTTTGCTGTGCGCTTCCTTGGCACAGTTTGCACACTGGGTGTGTTTTTTGCTTTGGCCCCCAAGATTTTTGCTCAGAGCGGCGAGCCTCCCACGCTTGAGGGTGTTGCTGCGACGGCTGCAGAAGTCAAAACCGCCGTCAACATTTTCTGGATGCTGATCTGCGGCTTCCTGGTGTTCTTCATGCAGGCCGGCTTTGCCCTGGTTGAGGTGGGTTTCACCCGCGCCAAGAACGCCGCCCACACCATGACCATGAACATGATGGTGTTCGCTATCGGCGCGTTCGGTTACTGGCTCACCGGCTTCGCCTTCCAGTTCGGCGGCATCAATTTTGCCTGGCCTGAGGTGAGCACGGCTGGCGCAGTCGCCGGCGCATGGGCCCACTCGCCCGTCACCTTGGGCGATTGGACCGGCCTGCTGGCCGCGCCCTTGATCTCGTTTGGTCAGGTCGGCATCCTGGGCGGCAGCGGCTTCATGCTGATGGGTCTGGGCGCCAACACCGGCATTCTGGCCTTCTTCGTCTTCCAGATGTGCTTCATGGACACGGCCGCGACCATCCCGACCGGTTCCATGGCCGAGCGCATCAAGTGGAGCGGCTTCGTGCTGGGCGGCCTGTGGGTCAGCATGTTCATCTATCCCATGGTTGCAGGTTGGATCTGGGGTGGTGGCTGGCTCCAAAACTTCGGGCGCATCGCCGGCTTCGGCAACGGCGCGGTGGACTTCGCCGGCTCCGGCCCGGTGCACATGATCGGCGGCGCGGTGGCGCTGGCCGGTGCCATTGCCATTGGTCCGCGCATCGGCCGCTTCAACAAGGATGGCAGCGCCAACACCATTCCCGCCCACAGCCTGCCCCTGGGCATTCTGGGCACGATCATTCTGTTCTTCGGTTGGTTCGGTTTCAACCCTGGCTCCTCGCTGGGCTTCACCGGTGCCTTTGGCGTGTTGGCAGCCAATGCCGCCGCCAACACCCTGGTGGCCGGCGCTTTGGCCGGCATCACCGCCATGCTCTACATGTGGTTTGTGTCTCCGCTCAAGAAGCCTGATCCGGCCATGAGCGTGAACGGCATGCTGGCCGGTCTGGTTGCCATCACCGCCCCCTGCGCATTTGTAGACAGCCTGGGTGCGGCCATTATCGGTGCCGTAGCGGGTGTGTTGGTGTGCCTGGCCAGTGTGTGGCTGGAGAAGGCCCAGATCGACGATCCCGTCGGCGCAGTGCCGGTCCACTTTGTGAACGGCATGTGGGGCGTGTTGAGCGTAGGCCTGTTCGCCAAAGGCCTGCCCGAGACGGCGGGTTGGAACGGCATGCAGAGTGCCGTGACCGGCTTGTTCTACGGGGGTGGTGTGGGCCAATTGATTTCACAGTTTGTTGAGGCCATCACGATTGCCACCGTTGTCACCGCATTGTCCCTGGTCTTCTGGAAGATTGTGGCTTCGATCAAACAGTTGCGTGTGTCACCCGAGGTCGAAGTGCAGGGCATGGACATCCCAGAAATGGGCTCGCATGGCTATTTCGGCGACGAGTGGTATGTGCCCGGTGGCCCCAGCCCCTCAAAGCTGCCGGTCAACGTGTCGTCGTCCGCGGCACAGGTTGCCAAGTAGACCGACTCACGACAGATTAAATTCTGTTCAGCAAAACAGGCGCATGTTCAGCATGCGCCTGTTTTATTTTTTCCCGCGTGCGGTCAGCCAGCTTAAAAAGACCTTAAAACATGTCAAAAACCGAGTGTTTGAAGAGGAAGCCTTTTCTCCTCAAAATGAGTGTGTTACCATGAATTTGTCATTTCTGCCGCAAAACTACATCGAGGTGTGCACACCCGCCCAACAGGTCGCGCACACTGGAAATGAGTCCTCCTACGCCATTTCGACGTCTCGAACCCAGGACTGAAATTCACCGTGCAGAGATAACGACACCTTTCCCGTTCAACAAAAACTTTCATTTCAGTCATTGGAGGAACGAGATGCACCATGTGCCGTTATTAATCAATATCGCAGCCGCGCTGGTTGCCGCATTCATTTGCGGCCTCATCGCAAGACGCATAGGCCTGCCCACCATCGTAGGCTATCTACTCGCCGGCATGGCCATTGGCCCCTTCACGCCCGGCTTCGTCGGTGACACCGAAACGATCAGTCAGTTGGCCGAGCTCGGCGTCATCTTTCTCATGTTTGGCGTGGGTCTGCACTTTTCGATCAAGGACCTGCTCAGTGTCCGCGACATCGCCGTCCCCGGGGCCATCCTTCAGATGGTTATCACCACCTTGCTCGGCTTTGGCCTGACCCAATTGTGGGGCTGGACCATCGGAGCCAGCCTGATCCTGGGGCTGGCCATCTCCATCGCCAGCACTGTCGTGCTGCTGCGTGGGCTGATGAACAACGGCTTGCTCAACACTTCCCACGGCCAGGTCGCCGTGGGCTGGGTGGTGCTGGAGGATTTGGCGACCGTGGCCATTTTGGTGTTGCTGCCGGCTTTTCTCGGCTCACAGGGTGGCAATGTATTCAGCACGGCTGGGCGCGCCCTGGTGCTGGCCGGTGTGTTTGTGGCACTGATGCTGTTCATCGGCGCACGAGCAGCACCGTGGCTGCTCATGCGCATCGTCAAGACCCGCTCACGCGAGCTGTTCATTCTTACCGTGGTCACACTGGCCCTGGGCATCGCGGTCGGCTCAGCCGAAATCTTCGGCGTGTCCATGGCCATGGGCGCATTTCTGGCCGGCGTCGTGCTGAGCGAGTCACCGGTCAGCCATCAGGTTGGCGAGGAGATCCTGCCGTTTCGCGAGACCTTCGCCGTGTTGTTCTTCGTGTCCGTGGGTATGCTGGTGAATTTGAATTACCTATTCGCCAACATCCTGCAAGTGCTGGCGCTCACGGCCCTGATCGTGGTGGGTAAATTCGTCATCACCCTGGCCATGGGTGTGCTCTTCTCAAGGCCCGCCCATACCATTTTGGTGGTGGCCGCCGGGCTCAGTCAGATCGGTGAATTTTCATTCATCGTCGGGCAGGCCGGCGTCACACTGGGCGTGCTGAGTCAGGATCAATACTCGCTCATCCTGGCCGGCGCGCTGCTGTCCATCACCATCAATCCGCTCATGTATCGCGCCATCAACCCGGTTGAAGCGTTTCTGAAACGCGCCCCCGGCCTGTGGAAGTTGCTCGACCGGCATGGCCCCACCGTCGTGCCGGCCACAGCCAACATGGCCGATCACGTCGTCATTGTCGGCTTTGGCCGCGTGGGCAGCCACATCGTTAACGTGCTCGGCCACCTGGGAGTGCCGCGCCTGGTGGTCGAAGTGGACGCCACCCAGGCTAGCGAATTTGAGAAGGCGGGCGTGCCAACCCTGTTTGGCGATGCTGCCAATTCTGAGGTGTTGACCCATGCCGGCCTCAAACGCGCCCGCGCCCTGGTGGTGACGTTGCCGGATGAAACATCCAACGAAATTGTGGTGGCTGCGGCACGCCAGATCGCACCTGATCTGCCCATCATCGCCCGCTCCGCGACGCAAGAGGGCATCAAACGCCTGACCGAACTCGGCGCTCGCGATGTCATTCTGCCGGAACTGGAGGGTGGCCTGGAGATCTTGCGGTTTACGCTGTTAACGCTGGGCTACCCGGCCATGGAGGTCCAGCAATACAGCGATGCCGTGCGGCGCGATCAATACGATTCGGATGTGAACACGATTGAGGAGCAGCACGGGCTGGAGCAAATGATTGGTGCCGTGCGCGGCATGGAGATTACGTGGGTGCCGTTGGGCGACACCAATCCAAACATTGGCCACTCGATTGCCGAGGCCGATATCCGCTCCAAAACCGAGGCGTCTATCATTGCCATCCTGCGTCAGCGCCAGGTGATTCCCAACCCCAAATCGGCCACCCGGTTTGAAGCCGGTGACATTGTGGGATTGATCGGCGACCAGAACGAGCTGGAGCGCGCACGCAAGCTACTTTTGCCTGAGCTTGTCGAAGCAACTGCATCTACGCCACAAAACGAAACATTGGCACCCAGTACGTAGGTAAGGCAACAATCAAAGCCACACAGGTTAGCCCATGGAACCTTGTAGCGATATAAGGTTCTACGGGCTAACCCATGTGATTTTGCGACAAATAGCGAAGTGCTAGGCACTCATAGCCATCGACATGCAATCCACAAATCGCTTGCGATACAGCGACAACCACGCATCGATATTCAGCATCGCATCCAGCCACATCTCGACATCGACGTAGGGGCTGAGATTGCCGGTGAAACGGCCGATCACGTGCATTAACACGCTGGCATTGCGCAACAGGATCAGGGTCGGAATTGCCTCGATTTCTTCGTCGTGCAGCTTCAGCGCCTGAGCCACGCCCCTGCACATCGCCTCGATGCGTGGCCACTCCTGGCCGCTACCCAGCGCATCCCACGACCACATATCCAGCGCAATCGCCACATCCATCACCCGTGGATTCACGGCGCAGTTCTCGAAGTCCAGAATGCCGGTGACTTGGGTGCCGTCCATCAAAATGTTGCCGGTGATGAAATCGCCATGCACAAGCTGACGCGGCAATTTTTTAAAGTAGTGCTCCGCTTCATCCACCACCTCTTCGATGACGGCCTGCAAGCGGTTGCGCTTGTGCCGGGGCACCAGCGAGCCGAGCGAGCCCAGCGCTTCGAGCGGGTCAGGTACCAATGGATGAATCCGGCCCAGCTCGTTGTAGGGTGGCGGCGAGGCGATGCCTTGAACATTCACCTTGCTGAGCGCGAGCAACAACGTGGCCAGCCCTTTGCCGGCCGCCGTGGTCTGGGCCAGTTGATCCGGCGTGTTGCCGGGTGTTGGATTCTGGCCGGATATAAACGGAATCAGCACCATCAACTGGCGCGCGCCAGTTTGTGAATCAACGGCCAGTGTCCACAATTCGCCACGCTTGGTAATCACTGGCACCGGCACCTGAAACGGTGGCGGGGATTGTTTTTTCAGCTGCTGATTCAGCGACATCAGCACCGAAAGCTCGTGCTGGATAAATTTAGGGTTGGCGTGGTTGCCATACACCCGTAGCACGAAGTGTTCGTTACCGGCATCGACGCGAGACAGCTTATTGTTATAGCCGCCGTGGTCCATGGGTTGGGCCACTGTGCCACGTGGAAGGTCCCAGAAGGTGGAAAGATCTAGCATGGTGGAGATGAAGGATGCAGCGGCACACGTGCTTAAACGGCACCTGCAATGCGTGCGCACTCGTAGCGCGCTATCTTAGCGCGCTATCCTATTCGAGAACATGCTCACAAGCAATTGTGCGCGGCACGGTCTCATCCACCGTTTGCACCTTAAAACTCAACCCGGCCCGAGTGGCAAAACCGCCTGGAGTGCCGGCCTTGTCGATGAGCAACAGCCGCACCCAATCGGCCCGCTCCATGTGGTTGACGGCCGTGCTTGGGCCCATCAGCCGCATCATCTCGCGCACCACGCTGCTGCCCGCTTCGGCCATCGTTTTGCCCGCGCCCAACAGAAACACCGCGTGCGCCGACGATGCCAGCCGAATCGCGATCTCGCCCAGGCCCATGCATGCGGCTGCACCGTAACGGTCATCACAATAGTTCCCCGCGCCGATCAGGGGTGAATCACCCACCCGGCCCGGATACTTCCAGGCCAGGCCCGAGGTGGTTACAGCCGTGACCAGATGGCCAGTGGCATCGCGCACGATGATGTTCATGGTGTCGTGGTTGGTCGGGTCGAACAGGGTCGGCGCCAAGGCAAGGTTCACCAGATCGATGACGTTGCCGCGCATGCCCTCGCCGTCGGGGTCCACCTCGTTCAATTTGGCACGCCACTCATTGCGTGCAAAATCGCTCAGCATATTGCGCCGCTCGGCCCCAATCTCCTCGGCAAAGCGAGCTGCGCCGGAGCCAGTCAGCAACACATGCGGCAACCGCTCGGCCACCTGCCGCGCCACACTGATCGGATGCCGATAGCCTTTGAGCGCCGATACCGCGCCGGCCTTCAGTGTTGCGCCATCCATGAATGAGGCGTCCAGCTCCATTTCACCCAGAATATTGGGGAGGCCGCTGTAGCCGACCGAATGCTCGTCGGGGTCGTCCTCCACTTCGCACGCCACAAACTCGGCCACGGCCGCCGCGTCGGCACCCTGGCTCAGCATGACAGCCCCACGTTGAACAATATCGTCACGAATTTCCGCGTTCGCCAGAATTAAGGGTGATGGCGTAGATGGCATAGTGGGCGAAGTGTATACGAGTGCTCAACTGCTTATATCTCAGTCAAAACACTTTGCTGGAAAACGGCCACAGGCGCAACACCATTGCTGCGCCTGTGGCTTGAGGGGAGAGCGTCTGAATCAAATCATGCTCAAAGTTTGATCCTATTGGGACGGCTATTATTTAGCGCGTTCATCCAACTGCGACATGCCACCGAGAGAGTCGGCTTTCAGATCCTCCAGCAATTCCTTCTTGTCAGGATCCTGGGTGTTATCTGCGCCTTTTTCGTGCTCGGGTTTCACGGCATCAGGCGCGTCATTCACATTTTCAACCAGTTTATTCTTGCTGGCTTCTGACTTCTTCTGCCGAGGAACACCCGGCTGGCCTTCCACGCTCTGAGACTCCAACATCATGGTTGTGTGTCCCTGGCCATGAGTCGCTAAAAAGCGGTCAATTTCGGCATCTACTTGCACGCCAGTATACCCATAGCGCTCCTGCAAAATTGGCTCCAACTGACGAATGTCAAGGTCAATTTTCTCCCAATCCGCATCCTGCAACGCAGGAAAGAACGCGCTTGCTTTATCTTTCAACGACGGCCACTGCTCATCTAAAGTCAACTTATTCATACACATCCAGGATGGATCCATTGCTTCATGGCAATTGGGCCATCTCTGAATTTAGATTAACAAGGCACGCGCAGGCAGACTATCGGCAACACGCATCGTCCTTTGTAGGACGAGTGCCGACAGCTTGATCCGGTTTACCAGCGCACGTTTGGCCCAAAGTCGGCATCGTAGTACGGCGATACCATGCCGCCGCGCGGCACAATGCTATCCACCTTGGCCATATCCTCGGGCGTAATTTTGACTTCGATCGCCTTCAGGTTGTCTTCGAGCTGATCCAGCGTGCGCGGCCCAATGATCGGGGACGTGACACCGGGCATGGCCGCACACCAGGCCAGCGCAAAGTGCGAGAACGGCACGCCGCGCTCCTGGGTATACGCCTCATACTGCTCAATCGCGCCGAACGAAATGTCATTCCAGCGCTTCTGCAAAATGGGATTATTGGTAAAGTCGGCAAAGCGAGTGCCCTCGGGGGCCGGCGTTCCGCGGTTGTATTTGCCGGTCAGCAACCCACCAGCCAGCGGCGACCAGGGGATGAGCCCGATGCCATAGCTCTGGGCCAATGGAATCAACTCGCGCTCGATGCGCCGGTCGAGCAGGTTATACGGCGGCTGCTCGCACACGAAGCGGTTCAGACCCAACTCCTTGCTCACCCACAACGACTCGACAACCTGCCACGCGCCAAATGTGCTGGTGCCGATGTAGCGGACTTTGCCGGAGCGAACCAGATCATCCAGCGCGCGCAGGGTTTCATCGATGGGGACGCTGCTCTGCGGGCGGTGAATTTGATAGAGGTCGATCCAGTCGGTTTGCAAGCGCTTCAGGCTGGCCTCGCACTGCTGAATGATGTTGCGACGGGTGTTGCCGCTCATGTTGGGGTCGTTGTCATCCATGACGCCGTGGACCTTGGTGGCCAGCACGATGCGATCCCGCTTGCCGTTGCGCTTGAGCGCCTCGCCTGTCACTTCCTCGCTACGGCCCCGCGAATAGACATTGGCTGTGTCGAGAAAGTTGATGCCGCCATCAATCGCGCGGTCGATGATGGTGTAAGAATCCTCGGGGGTGGTTTTGCCGCCGAACATCATGCAGCCAAGACACAGTACGCTGACTTTGGCGCCGGTGCGGCCTAACGAACGATATTCCATGTTGATGGTACCTCTCCTAAATTCCATATCTGAGCGTGAATCGCCCAACTGAGTGAGGATACCAAAGTATGGTGACTTGCAACGCCGAGATGACTTTCGCTTTGGCCGCGAGCCTAACCGTTGAGTGTTTAGAGCAAATGCCTAATTGGTATCCGAAAATGAAACCCACCCCCAGCCCCTCCCAAAGGGAGGGGAGACCGAAATCCCCCTCCCCTTGGGAGGGGTTAGGGGTGGGTCATCGTATGCCAAATAGCTACTTGCTCTAAAAGCCTCAAGGCCACAATCTCGTCGCTAAAACTCAGTTCACTGAACTCATCACCCGTCACGGAAATGAACGAGTTTTTAGCGAGATGAGAACGTGGATAACGCGGAGAAAACGGATTATTGACTGATGTTACGCAGTTTGCGAAATTTCCTGTGCAAAAGCCATGTAGGGGCGGGTCTGTCGCCAGCGGCTGGCGCACCCGCCCCTACGCCGCACAACCAGATCGAAGTGCGTAACGTCAGTTATTGAGATCATTGCTCTCATTGAGATCAGATCCGAAAATCGTTTTATCTGCGTCATCCGCATTCCTATTTCGCCAGTCTCAAGAAATAACCTTTTGCAAATCAGCGGCTTTGGGAGCCAGATGCGGCGCAATCGGTTGCAGAATTTTACGCTGCTCGGGCGTGACCCGATCCAATAACTCCTGCGAATACTGATAGCCGAAGCGGGTGTTCGCCCAACTGGCGCCGTAGCGATAGATCGTGACCCGGCGCTCGCCCTCGGGGTTGGTACGGCTGCTTCCACCGTGCATCAGTCCATCCACAAACAACACAGCATCGCCCTTCTTCAGGTAAACCGGTATCGCACCTTCCAGGGTGTCCATGCGGTCGCCACGCGCGTAGTTGCCGGCGTTGGGATGCGCGAAGTTCGATTTGTGGCTGCCCGGAATCACCATGGTCGGCCCGTCGCCCGGCCCCACCTCAGACACGGCCAGAATAATGTTGCACTGGCCGCAGCGAAACACACCATGTTCATACATATAACGGCCTCGCAAAGCCCCACGGTAGCCGCCCGAGTGCACAGGGTGATGGCCGCCGGAATTGCGAATCGACGCCATGGCTTCATCAATGAACAAGCCCTCGACGTAGCTGTTTTCCTCGCCGCAGTAATGCTTCAGATGGTTGATCCAGCCAGGATGGTCGATCAACTTTTCAAACGGCTTGCCCGCCTCCACCACATTGTGCAGCTCAAAACCGGTCTCGCTGGTGTAGTCGCGCCGTTGTGCATTGCCCCACCACTCACCACGGCCCAAGGGCGGGAAGTTGTCGAATGCCGTGTTCAGCTCATCGATCAGCTCTGGCTCGACCGCATTCTCAAGAATGATGTAGCCGCGCAAATCGAACAAAAAGTCGTCAAGGTCAGTTGGATTTCTGGGTTCCATAGTTTTCTATCAAGTGATCAATTAAGTAAGACGATTGTCACGTTTGAAACAGATATAGACACTCGTCGATTCACACCGTGAGCGCCGAACATGAGGCATTGTAAAGATGAAAGCCAAACAGTCCTCCGGTTTCCCGCGTGGTTTGTCCGCAATCCTAATGTCTGATCAGTTGGGTCGGTCAAAGC
>JBBQST010000123.1:0-10287 GCA_038213625.1 Thermoflexales bacterium | reverse complement strand
GCAATCCGGCCGCGGTGGTGCCTGCACCACCATGATGAACCACGGCCGCACAGCGCGGAAATAGACAGTCGTGCGGCGCGGCGTCCAGCCTGAAGACATCGTCCCTGTGAGCAGTCTCACCTAGGCCAGCTTCGGCTAAGCCTCCCCAGCCACTGGCCAGAATGGCGCGCCGGCCGCTGCGCTTGACGGCCTCCAAAACCATCTGAGTTGTAGCCGCGGCATCATTCGTGGCCATACTTCCAAATCCAATATAAATCGGCGCAGGGCCGTGTGCCAAAAATGCCACCAAATCCTGGGGCGGTTGCCAGTCGTCTGGCGTGGGCAAAAACCAGTAGCCGGTCACATGGGTATTGGCTTCCCGATGGGTGGCCCAATCAGCCGGCGATGGCAGCACCTGCGTGCTGTAGCCATACAGTTTGGAGATGGGTTTGCCGTGCAAGGTCAAATCATCTCCATTGAATTTCGGCAGGTTCAGCTTTTCTTTTCTAAACGCATTGATGAGATTGCGATAGGGCAGCGACACCGCCTTGAGTGCGGCCGAGTAGCTGAGCCGATTCAGCCACGCGCCATAGTTCCCGCCACCCAAAATGGGATTGGCGAAGGCTTGCGTGGGCGAGTAGGCCGACAACGCCATGGCCAGAAAAGAGGGCACGCCGAGTTTCTCGGCGATGTGGTAGCCGGCCAATACCTTGGGGTGATAAATCACGCACTGGGCATCTTGAGCCGCGATCCAACAATCATCCATGATCCGGCGCAGCATCGGCATCACCTGTTTCATCAGGGCCAGTCGTCCCTTGCCAGCCAATGCCGATTTGCCCGCGCCGCTCTGAGCCAATTGAAAAAGCTGCCCTGCAGCGGCGAAAATTCCAACCCGTGATTGGCAACCAGATTTTCAAACGCGTTGTCGGTAGCCAGCACAACGCGATGTCCGGCGCGCTGCAACCCTGCGCCCAAGGCAACATAGGGTTGCACATCTCCCCGCGATCCAATTGTCAAAATTACTATTTTCATTGTGGATTTAAGCTGTAGCTCAATTTCGCAATCTTCGCGATATGACGCGCTGTTAGCCGCGCTGCAAATCTCTCTGTTCAAACCCAGCGGCGGCGACCACCCCAAACAGGGCGGCCAATGCCAGCATCACAAGGGTTCCAACCGCGCTCCACGCGTCATTCATCGGCCGACCATACACGTAAAAGATGGATGTCCAAAGCAGCACTTGAGGCAGCATGAGCAATTCGCTCAACAGATTGATCAGAAATGCGCCGCCGACCAGTGCCGCTAGAATGGGTATGACTGCACCCGGACGCTTGAACCACGCACCCATCGCCGCGCCTCCTGTCAACACCAGACCGGCCAGTGGCCAGGTCGCCACCAACCCACGCAACACATAGCCGTAATCCAACGCAACGCCAAATCGCGCGGCCGTGCCAAAGACGAACACGCCCGTCACGCACACAGACAACCCCATTCCCACGCCAAGCACGAGTAGATGCTGAGCCAGGAGTTCAGTTCGAGCGTGCGGCGTGCTCATCACCATTTCCAGCCGGCCCGACGTCTCCTCACTCAGCCAGCGGGCCACACTGGTGATCGCATAGACGGCCATCAGCACTGGCAAAAAACTGAACAACGCCAGACCGAGAAAAGCATTGGGCGAAAGCGAACCGCCAAACAGGTGGCCGAGTGGCGAGTCCGGCGGAAACAGGTTCTGCATGGTCTCAATGACCGTATTTGACAAGCCCACAACCAATGCGCCAAACAGGCCCATCCCAACGCCCCAACTGAGTGCCGATACCAAGGTATCACGCAAGGTCTTGCGAAACAGGCTGCCTAGCCAGAACGCGTCCGAGTGGGTCAGCGCCGCACGGTTGCGCGGCGCTGGCAACATGCCTATACCCAGATCGCGGCGGGAATATAGAACCGCGGCCACCCCCACAAACAACACGGACAGCGCAGGCGCCAACAGATATGGAAAGGGCTTGAATACAAAATCGGCTGTGAGCGGGCGGTTGGCCGCGTAGGCGGTAAAGGGGGTGAATGCGCCCAGATTGTGCAGTTGCGGCAAGGTGACTGACAAGTTGTAGACGAACCACAACACCACCATCAGAATCAAGGTGACAGCGACGGCATGCCGACGCCGTGACAGCACTTGTGCGAATACCATCGCCAGGCTGCCCCACATCAACGCGTGCCACATGATATTGGTCACCGCCAGACCGATCTGGTTCCAGGCAAAACCCTCGAACGGCCGCGCACTGAGCCACAACCCAAACCCCATCAGCGCGCCGACGACTGCTAGCACAGTAACCAATCCCAGCCAGAGTTGCAACAGGATTTGTGTGCGGGATTGGGATGCGGCCACCACGACCATCTCACTGATGCGCGCTTCCTCTTCGCCGCGCGTCAGGCGGGTGGCCACGCCAATGGCAAAAATGCCGGTGAACAATGGGATCAGGTTGAACAGGCGCCAGGTCACGAACCCGCCGATAGTAGTGATGTCAAGCGGCTCGGCGGCCAGCAACCTCACCGACTCCATGATGGGCAACAGCGCTTGCAAACCGATGGCGCGTTCGGCAGGCGTGGCCCCAAACTGAACGACATAGCCGATGATCGTGACGGCCAGCATGAAGGCCAAACCCAGACCCAGCAACACCGCACCCCGCCGCTGGTCGCGGAACGATTTCGCAAAAATACTGTTCATGGTTCAGGGGTGTAATAGGCCATGAACGCCTCCTCCAGAGTTGGCTCTTGCGTCACCACGTTGGTCAGCCCATATCCGCTGGCTCGTTGCAAAGTCGGTCCTAGCTCACCGCGCAAGGTCAGGACGATGACATTGCCGTGGGCCTGAACATTCTGAATATTGGCGAGGTCGGCAAACACACTGGGGGCCACGGCTGCATTAAACGTGAGTTCCAACGTCCGGGCGCGTTCGGTGACCAACTCAGCCAATTGCGCCACCCTCACCAGTTCACCCGCACGCACAATGCCCACGCGGGTGCATACCCGTTCCACTTCACCAAACAGATGACTGCTCAAAAAAATCGTCGCACTGGCCGCACGGGCCTCTGTCACCAACCGATGAAATTCCTGCTGGTTAAATGGGTCGAGGCCACTCGTCGGCTCATCCAGAATGAGCAATTTGGGACGATGCATGAAGGCCTGGATAATGCCGACCTTCTGTTTGTTGCCGCGCGAATATTCGCGGAAGCGCCGGCTCAGATCCAGATCAAAGCGTTTAGCCAGATCCAGCATAAAACTGCGATCGGCCAGACTGCGCAGATTTGCAAAATACTCGAGTGTTTGCGCGCCGGTCAGGTCATCCCACAGCGCAAATTCACTCGGCAAATACCCAATCAAGCGATGGATCGCCACACTGTCGCGCCGACAATCCAACCCCAAGATGCTGGCCCGGCCGCTCGTAGGGCGAATGTGATCGAGCAACAGACGAATAGTCGTGGTTTTGCCGGCTCCGTTAGGACCCAGAAAACCAAAGACATCACCCACGTCGACGCGCAAATCGACATTCTGGATGCCACGTGCGCGACCATAGGTTTTGGTCAGCTGGTCGGTGAAGATGGCGAAATCAGACATAGATTCATTGTTCAGCAGATCCCACTCGCTCCTAAAGGATATTATGGGCGAGGGCAACCACACCTCCACAGCCTACACTGGCCAATAAAGCACACCACATATCGAAGCCAAGTTTCGAGAACCTAGTAGGCTCGTCAAAATAAGTTGATACATTTTCTTGCTCACTAGTCTTGATTACAAGTCAGCAGATGAGCATCCGTGTGTCATGTTATTTTGACGAGCCTACTTAGTTATCTACTGTTTCACATCCGCGGCGTAAGGCAAGTAATCCATTCGGGCTATCGGGTGCAATCGTAGCCGTGACATGCATATGCGGCCACAAGCGAGTGGTGGCGACCGGCACAAATTCCACATCACCTTCCTGACACCGCACGAGCAAACAGCCATTGGGCAGCCCGAGTTCCCGCACTTCTTTGCCGGCAAAGGCAGAGTCCGGCTCAATCTCCACTTCAACGATGAGCGGGGCTTGGGTTGGGTGAGGATGGATTCCACCTTGCATCAGATCACGTTCTAACAGTGTCTCGTAAATCGGTAATTCATCCATGATCTCGGCTACAGCGTAGGCCGTAAAGCAGGCGACTGCGAGTGGCAGCATCTGATCTAAATTGGTCGTCATTTCAAGAATGAGCACGATGCCGGTGAGCGGCGCACGAACAATGGCGGTGAAATACGCCGCCATGCCGACGACGGCGAAAGCACCGGCTTGAGGTGCAATGTCAGGGGCAATCGCATGGGCGATCAGGCCGACGGCGAGGCCAAGGAGTGCGCCTAATGCCAGTAACGGTGCAAAGATGCCGCCGGGTGCACCAGTGGCATAGCTCGTCAACGTGAGCACGAAGCGCAACACAAACCACAAGGGGATGACGGCCAATCCGAACTGGGCCAGCAATGCAACTTCGGCGAGCTGATGTCCACCACCCACGCCACTCGGCGCGAACCAGCCCACCAGCCCAACGACGGCGCCAGTCACCGCCACAGCGATCCATGGCGAATGTGTTTTTGCGGCGAAACGGGCAAACAGCGTTTGCGTAAATACAAGCCCGCGATTAAAGGCCACGCCCAACACACCCGCCACCACACCGACAATGACGAAGATGGGCAGTGCCGACAGAGGCGGCACCGGGTAGTTGGGCACCTCAAAACTTGGCATTTGACCCAACAGCAGCCGTGCGACGATGTTGGCGACGACGGCGGACACAAAAGCAGCGCCCAGCACGATGGGGCGAAAGTCGCGTTGCACTTCCTCCAGTACAAACATGACACCGGCGAGTGGTGCGTTGAATGCGGCAGAGAGGCCTGCGCCGGCACCTGCGGCAATCAGGGTTAAGCGGTCGCGGGTGCTGGTCTTGAGGAAACGGGCGATTGCATCGGCAACTGCGCCACCTATTTGCACCGATGGGCCTTCACGCCCCAAAGCCAGACCACTGCCCAAGGCCAGAATGCCGCCAAAGAATTTGACAGGAATGACGCGGCTTGCATCCAGATTTCGGTATCGGTGGAGCACAGACTCAAGGTGCGGAATACCGCTGCCAGCGGCTTCAGGGGCGAAGCGCCGCACTAAAAAGACTGAGGCAACAGCACCAACGAGACCAAATAGAACGGGGAATATCCACCCCAACATCGGGAATTGATGTGACCAAGTGATCAGGCTGTTTCGCACCGAATCACCCAGTGTGAGCAGATAACGAAAAGCTGAGGCCGTCAGACCTGATAACAACCCCACCAATGCCGCGCGAGGAAAGACTTTGCGACGTTGTTGGCTGGTGTAGAGGTATTCGGCTAATTCAGATTGGGCGTCAGACTCCTTCTGTCCAGCGGACAGAATATTCGAGAGGCGTAACCGTGACATGCCTAAGTATCCCCCCCCTATGTTGCAATTTTTTTTGCCCAAGTTCGCCAAACAATCAGAGTGAAGTGAGTGTGTCTGTAATTGTGGTTCATCCGCAGGTTTGGTGCTAAGGCAGCGGCGGAGGCACAGAATGGGTGAATGCCAGATGCAATATGGGCGATTACGATTGACACTTTCGAGATTGATGCGGTCATGGTCAGCGAACAGAAATGGACGGTGAGTGCCCATTCGGTGGCCAACAGTTGCGCCTGCCCACACTGCCAACAAGAATCAAGGCGGGTTCACACTCATTATTCGCGGACGTTGCGCGACTTGCCCGTGGATGGGCGTGCGGTTGAACGGGTGCTTGAGGTGAGGCGCTTCAAATGCCTGAATGATGCGTGTCCCAAGCAGACTTTTGCCGAGCGGCTGTCCGAACTGACCCAGGCACATGCGCAACGGACCACCCGGTTTACCGCAGTGCTACGGGCCATTGGATTTGTGATGAAGGGTGAAGCCGGTGCGAAACTGGCCGGCCAACTGCATTTACCAACCAGTGGGGACACCCTGCTTCGAATTGTCCATCGCACGCCGGTCTGTATCCAAAACACACCCCACGTCATGGGTGTCGATGATTGGGCGTTCCGCCGAGGTCAGGTGTATGGGACGATTTTGATTGACCAGGATCGTCACTGTCCAATTGATCTGCTGGAAGGGCGGACAGTCGAAGGTCTCAGCCAGTGGCTACAGCACCATCCGGGGGTTGAGATCATGACGCGGGATCGATCCACTGAATTTGTGCGCGGCATGAATGAGGGGAACACCAATGCCATGCAAGTGGCCGATCGATGGCATCTGCTGCACAATCTGCGTGAGGCACTTGAACGCATGCTCAATCGGATTCGTCAGGCGCTAGCCCAATTGCCACGCTTGCTGGATGCACACGAGGGTGCTCGAATTCCAGTGTATGCTCAGCTCACCCGTCGTGCGCCGAGCGAAGAAGCGCTGAAAGGAACCCGGCGTGCACAGCGCCAGCAACGTTTTGACCAGGTGAAAGCCTTAGGCTAACACGAGAAATAAAGTAACCGAGCAAAGCGACTAAACTGCGGAAGTGGAAATAACACAGGCGGCAAAAGAACTGTATGAAGCGACGGGCAAATCGTTGAGTGGAAGCGCACGGCGATTATTCATGGCACGGACGGTGAAAGCATTGGGGCGTGGAGGCAAGGAGTGGGCGCAGCGAGAACTGGGATGGTCAGGGGTGACGATTCGCAAAGGGATACATGAATTGGAGAGCGGAATCGCGTGTGTGGATGCGTATGACATGCGAGGGAGAAAGCGAGCCGAGGCGCATTTGCCAAATTTGCTGGAAGATATCCGAGCAATTGTGGATGGACAAAGCCAAACGGATGCAAGTTTTAAGAGTACGCGGCTGTATACGCGGATGACGGCCAAAGAAACGCGCAAGCAGTTGATCGAACAAAAGAAATATAGCGACGAGGAATTGCCGTGCGAGGATGTGATTGGCGAACGACTGAACGAAATGGGATATCGCGTGCGTGCGGTGGGGAAGAGCAAACCCAAAAAAAGATAGCCGAGACGGACGCCATATTTGAGCAAATCAAACGGGTCAATGAGGAAGCCGATGCGAGCGAAACCATGTTGCGAGTCTCGTGCGATGCCAAAGCGGTCGTCAAAATCGGCGACTTCTCGCGATGTGGACACAGCCGGGTGACAGTAGCGGCCGCCGATCATGATTTCAAAGCACACGAGGGGGTCATTCCCTATGGCATCTTCTTGCCCAAATACGATGCCCTGAGCTTATATCTGAGCCGCTCTAAAGTGACCGCCGACTTTATCGCGGATCGGCTTGACGAATGGTGGCTGGACCAGCGCGTGCGCTTTCCAAAAGTAACCCTGTTAGTGATTGACTTGGACAATGGCCCTGAAAATCATAGTCGCCGTACCCAATTCATGAAACGGATGGTCGAATTTACTCAGCTTCATCGCATCGATGTTCGTCTGGCTTACTATCCGCCCTATCACAGCAAATACAATCCGGTTGAGCGTTGCTGGGGCGTCCTCGAACAGCATTGGAATGGAAGTTTGCTTGACAGTCTGGATGCTGTCGTCGGTTTTGCCGAAACAATGACCTGGAACGGACATGCTCCCATCGTCAAAGTTATCAATCAGGTGTATCACATCGGTGTGCGCCTGACTCAATCGCTGATGGCTAAGGTCAAACCCATCTCTCCCGTTTTGAAACTCTCGGTCGTTGGTTCGTTGATATCGCTTGGCAGAACTTCTCTGGTGATACCGTCACTTAATTTGGTGTATTGACCTAAGTGATCCACCAGGATGCAGGCAATACGTTTGGATGGCATAGTGACGGACTGGAACTACGCCCGCCGACTCGATCCCAAACGATCCTGTGTTCAAGCGGCTCAGGGCATTGCGCGGGGATTATAGGACAAGTGTTCTGCGTTGCACCTAGACATTCTCCAGAACGCTCTCAGAAATGAATGAGCCGGCAAAATCATCACATATATAGTGGCTTCAGTGTGCGAAATTGGCATTCTGCTTAATGGCAAGATTCAGTAATCCGCTCCTCCGGCACCCAAATCCAATGTCCACGCCAACGAATCTCCGAGAAGTCCTGGGGAATGACTGGCTGTGACAGTGACATGAGGGCATTTTGGGTCGCATATGAGGAATCGGCAAACGGGGATGGGTTTTACAAACCTCGCGAGCCTCTTGCTATAAGGCTTATGAAAGTCATTCCCCGGCATCGGATAAATCCGATGCCGATTCATGGCGACAGCACCATAGGCATGCCGAGCCCTTTACTGAATTAAATTCCTAACCTTCATCATCCGATGCTGAACTTCACGGCCGCCACGTCGCCATGTCCACGGCATAGACCTGCGAGATGCCGGTGCCAAAGTCGCTGTCCACCAGCACATAGCGGCCATCCGGCGACCAGCTGGGATTGGGGTGCAAGGTCTCGCTTTTGATGGGCTGGCCGTCGTCATCGCGTAGGCCGGTGGACCATGAGCAATTCAGCTGGCACAGCGGCAATTGCACATCGCGCTGCTGATCGACCAGGCTGAGGCCGTTGACACCGCCGATGAGAAAGCTGGGCTGATCCATCACAATCCAGCGGCCGTCCGGCGATGGCGATTGATGCCATTGACTGGCATCGTGATGCACACACTCAAACCAGCAAACCTCGCCCGTCTCGATGTCCAGGCTGCCCAACCGCGAGGATTGCGCGCCCCAGTCGGTGTCGATGAAGGTGAGCCGGCGATTGGCCGTGTCCCAGTTGTAGTGACCGAGCATGTGATTGGGCAGGTCCAGCGGCCGGCGCACCTCGCTGCCATCGCGCCGCAACAGATAGAAACAACTATGTAGATACTGCGTCCACACAATCAAGTCTGGATTCCACGGGCAGGTGAGTGGATGCGCCTGTTCGCCGTTGGAACGAAACAGCAGGCCGTCCAGCGCGCGCCGCTCAAAGTCGAACCGCCAGATGGTGCTGACGATGCCGCTCTCGTCGCGCAACTTCATGTTCCAGGCCTGCTCCGGCGGGTCCAGCCGCGGCTCATTCGGCACCGTCTCACGGTTGGTCACCAGGATGAGATCCCGGCCATCGGCTGTGAACTCAGTATGCAAGTTCGTTTTGGGCTGCTGCGATTCGGCCTCGGTGAACTGATAGATGATCTCGTCGTCACCGGTTTCCAGGTTGAGTTGGTGCAGCGCGTTTTTCCACGCAAACACCAGCATGGGTTGGGTGGGATGCATGGCCGGGATGCGCCACAACATGCGCTCCACCTCCTCGGCAAAGAACGCACGGTGCATATGATTCAGGTAACGGCGCGGATGCTGTGTCGGCGGATAGTGGGTCAGTTGCCGCCAATTGCCATCCACCCCGACGATGAAGTAGTTCCATGCGCCCTTCACCCGGCGCAACACAATCAAATACCGACCATCTTGGGTCCAGCTGCACGCCGTGAAATACATGTGCACCGAGGGTTCATCGCCGTCGGTGAGTTGGTGCATCGTCACGCCTGTAACCGGGTCTTGAAAGGTGCGAATGGGTTTGGGGAAGGCACATGTCATATCTCATGGCCCCACGCCTGCACACGCTCCCACGTCAGCGCGCCGTCGTAGGCGGCCACGCGCAATGTGGTAGTCCAGGTTGCACCCTCGGCGAGTGAGATAGATTCGGTCATGGTGGCATTGAACATAGCCATGCCGTAATCGCGAATAAACCACGGCCCCTGCCGATTCGTCGAAGCCGTGTTATTGCGAATCATCAAGCACAAGCCAAAGCGGCCCAGTGCCGGCAGCTCATTCTCGTAGGCTACAGCGTCGCAGGCTTTGGCGCTGGCCACTTCGTCTGCAGTGCCGCGTCGCAACTCGCCGTCTGTTGCGCCGATGATCTGGCCGCCCAACACCGGCAACAATTGCGGCTGCACGCGTGCGCCGATGGTGCCAAATTTGGTGTTGCCGAATCCAACCGGGCCATACGCTGCCGTCTTCGCGCTGGTCACATCGCACACGGTGGCATCCTCGGTCGAGGAGATGCGAATGGTGCGCGCTTCATTCAACATCGGCTGCCCCACTTCATCATTCCAGACCGTGTTATAGGTAAAGACAACCCCATCAGCCTGCACAGCCATGCGCGGTGGCTCGCCATATTTCAACTGGCCCAGGTGCTGAAAAGCAGGGTTGGCGGCCTGTCGCCAGTCAAAGGCCGGTGCCCAAAAATTAGCCATACGCTCACCCTGCCGCACATTGCCCTGGCCTACAAAAATGCCGTTGTGAAAGGGGTGATCGAACGAATATTCCTGAATGACATTGAGGCCGCG
>JBBQST010000122.1:0-10407 GCA_038213625.1 Thermoflexales bacterium | reverse complement strand
TCGAGCCAGTGCCCGGGCTATCAGGACATCTTCCTGGCTGATCTGTTCAACTCCGATCAGTATTTATATCCGGCCAAAATTCCAACCAGCGCGTCCTACAACGATGTCAACAGCGCTGAATGGGAAAAGGCCCGCCTGGGGCAGAAGACACCCAAGGAAGCCCTGGATTTCGCCACCAAAACAGCCCAGACGGAATTGGATAACTGGTATAAGCAAAACCCAGGTAATTAATTCCATCGTCCAAACATCCAAAAATTCTGGCCTTTCAACTTGTGGTCGGAGCGCTCGGCTCCATGGCTCCGACCATAAGTTGAATGCTTTGATGAGTCCACCCAGTCCAACCTGGCACAGGAGCCCATCATGTGTGCAAGTCCTTTGCACACATTAAATCCAAGCGCACGCCGCATGTCTTCTACAACACAGACCAGTTCCAGCATCATGGCCACCCGGCAGGTTGGCAACCGTGTCCCCAAAACGCGCGCCACGGCGGTGCTGGGCAGCCTTCTGAAATATGCGGTATTGATCACGCTGTCCGCGTTTTTTCTCATCCCACTCTTTTGGATGATCTCGACCTCGCTCAAGAGTCCAGATGAACTGATGGTGTGGCCGCCCATTTGGATTCCAAATCCAATCCGTTGGGACAACTACATCACTGCATTCGAGCGTGCGCAGTTCGGCCAATATGTCGTCAACACGCTGTTGGTCACCATTCCATCCGTCATCGGCGCACTCATCTCCAACACGCTGATCGGTTATGGCTTCGGCAAGGTGCGCTGGCCTGGCCGCGACGCCATCTTTGGCATCGTGCTGGCCACGCTCATCCTGCCCTCATTCATCACCTTCATCCCGCTCTACGTCACCTTTCGCAATATTGGCTGGCTCAACACCTATGCACCGCTGATTGTGCCCACCTTTCTAGGCAACGCCTTCTACATTTTTCTGCTGCGCCAGTTCATGATGCAACTGCCCGATGAACTGCTGGACGCGGCTCGGGTGGATGGTGCAAACGAGTGGCGCATTTTTGCCCAGGTGGTGCTGCCGCTATGCCGACCCGCGCTGGCCGTGGTCGCGCTGTTCCAGTTCATCGGAAGCTGGAATGATTTCTTTGGGCCGCTCATCTATGTCAGCGACAAAGCCAAACTCACGATTGCGCTCGGCATCGCCAACATGCAATCGAGCTTTGGGCCCTCCAACTTTGCCTGGATCATGGCAGCTACATTCATGAGCGTTGCGCCCATCATTGTGCTGTTCTTCTTCACCCAACGCACCTTCATCGAAGGGATCAAAATGACGGGGATCAAGGGCTAACCAAGGCAATCCATGCAACACGCAAATACGCTTACCTCGAGTGGGCGCGCACGCCGGCTGTCGCCACAACAACGACGCTCTATCCTGGTGGGTCTGTCGTTCATCTCGCCCTGGATTATCGGTTTTCTGGCTTTTCAGGTGTATCCACTTTTCGCGTCGTTGTACTACAGCTTCACATTCTTTCCCATTCTGGGCACACCCCGCTTCATTGGGCTGGCGAATTATGAGAATTTGTTGGCCGATCCACGCTTTCTCACCTCACTGGGCAACACCGCGTATTACGCGCTCTTCGCCGTGCCGCTGGGCATTATTGTCGGCATTTTGCTGGCATTACTGCTAAACACCAAGACCCGCGCCCGGCCTGTGTTTCGCACCATCTTTTATCTGCCCAGCATCCTACCGGTCGTGGCCACCGCCATCGTATGGCAATGGATGTTCAACCCGCGCGCCGGCATCATCAACTATCTGCTCAACGCCATCGGCATCAACGGTCCTGGGTGGCTGGGCAGCCCGGAGTGGGCCAAGCCCGCGCTCATCATCATGAGTTTGTGGGGCGTGGGCAGCGCTGTGCTGATCTATCTGGCGGCCTTGCAGGATGTGCCGCGTGAATTGGTCGAAGCCGCCCAACTGGACGGTGCTGGCCGGGTGCAACAGTTCTGGAATGTGACGATACCGATGATCAGCCCTGTGATCCTGTTCAATCTGATCACTGGATTGATCGGAGCCTCGCAATACTTCACCCAGGCCTACGTGATGACCGGCGGCAGTGGCCGGCCCGCCGACTCGACGTTGATGATGTCGATCTATCTGTGGCAGACCGCGTTCAATTATTTCAAGATCGGTTATGCATCGGCGCAGGCGTGGGTGCTATTTGTCATCATTCTCGTCCTGACGCTGTTGTTCTTCCGCCTGTCTGGCCGGTTTGTGTATTACAGCGGGAAGTAGGTCTTAATCCAAATCGCGTGCGCAGGTATATACACCCAGGTTTACCCTCATGCAAACAGCCCATCCCATCCAACTCGTTAGCAACGGTTACACCCTCTCTACCGCACCGAACCGACTGGGCCGGCTGGTGCCTACCGATCCGGCGCGCCCCCTGCCCGCCTTGCGCGACCAATTGCATGCACAGGGCTATTTGTGGCTGAAGGGTTTTCTCAAGCGCGAAGGGGTGCTGAACTTGCGCCGGCGTTATTTCGAACTGATGCAACCCACCGGCATCGTCGAGCCGGACACTGATTTGCAGCTGGCCCTTTTCTCGGGAAAGCCAGACACCACCGGGCTGCACCAAAAACTGCTCATGGAATTTGTGCGCTCGGCCGCCTACGAATCCTTCTGCTTACAGCCCCGGTTGTGGGAGTTTTACGACGCATTTTTGGGTGGCGCGTCCTACCTGCACAAACGCAAGATCGTGCGGGATACCTTTCCCAACGACCCGCGCAGTACCGGCGCGCACTACGATCTGGTCTATCTGCGCGGTGGCACCGACACGGTTCTCACCAGTTGGATCCCGCTGGGCGACACATCGGTTGAGATGGGCGGCCTGATTTATCTGGAGGGCTCGGATGCGCTGGGCCGCCAGTTTGAGGCCAGCTACGCCGCTCAAAATACCAACCTTCCACCGGAGGAGCGCGTGAGTGCTTACAACAAAAACATGAAGGGCGGCTGGCTCAATACCGATCTCCCAGCCCTGGCCGAACGCGCCGATTCGCGCTGGTTGGTTGCCGATTATGAAGCTGGTGATTTGGTGGTACATACTGCCTATATGGTTCACGCGGCCACCCTCAATGTCGACCCGCATCGCCGCATTCGCCTCTCCACCGATATTCGCTATCAACGGGTGCGAGACGAGATCGATGCGCGCTGGGCCAATCATTGGTCGCTGGACGATATGTTGTAATGGCACAATAGTGCTTACAGTGCCTACCATGGCTGCGCGAAAATCCAAACTGGCAACCCATGCCGCAATCGGCCTTGAAGACGGAATGGACGATTATGAAGTCTTCTTTCAGGTGAGGCACAGCCAGGGCTGGCAAATGTGGCACGCTCACCCATCGGCAGAAATTGCCCTGCTGGAACGCGGCGCGTGTCGCATGTTTGCAGGGGATCTGTCGTGTGACTTGAAAGAAGGGGATGCCTTCTATATCCCCTCAAACCTGCCGCATGGCTTCCTGGCCCACAAGCCTGGTGGCGTGCAATTTACGGTCATGCAAATCTGCGTCGGTGATCTGCGCAGCATTAGCCTGCTGAAGCAATTAGGCGGTCGTGGACAGGTCGGTTTCTATCATCTGGCCGAACTGGACCAAAAAGTATTCGTCGAGATTTGTCACGATCTGTTGCGCGAATTGATGAGTGACCTGCCCTATCGCCAGGTAGCCTGTCAGTGTATGGTTGGCAGAGTCGGCGTCCTGCTGTTGCGCAGCACCATCCAGACCGAAGCATCCAAAGCATTGACGCTGGACCAGCACCGACTGGTGGACGACGCACTGCAATGGATGCAGCAGCATGCTCATGAAGGCCTGCGCATCAGCGACATCGCCCGTCAGGCCAACGTATCCCCATCCTATTTTCGGCGCATCTTCACCAGAAAAGTGGGGGTTGGCCCTAAGCACTATTTAAGCGAGTTGCGGCTGCGCAACAGTCGCTACCTGCTGTTGCAGCGCAATATGACCATTGCCGAAGCCGCGGAAAAAAGTGGCTTCAGCAACCCGCAACAATTTTCAAAAGCATTCCGGCAATTCAGCGGCGTATCGCCGCTCAAGTGGCGCGCAGCCAACGCACAAAAACAGTTAAATCAATAGTCAGTGCTACTTGATAAACAACCCAGTCACCCACAGCACAAGCATGCCGGCCGTCACGCCGGAGAACAGGGTCAGCGACATGGGGTTTTGGGCGCTATCTTTTTGCAGCATACGCAACAGCTCATAGACCACCACGAACACGGCCCCTGCACCGATGGACAGAAATAGCACCGAGGCCGGCAAGGAGTAACTGAGGCCACCCACCCATGCACCGGCAATGGCGGGCGCGCCCCCCAGCACGCCCATCAATGCCAGCCGCAGCAACGACGGTTTGTCGTTGACAATCGGCGTCACAATGGCCAGACCTTCGGTGATGTTTTGGATGATGAAGCCGACCACGAGAAAAGTGCCAAGCGCGGCCGCACCCACGGCGAACGATGCGCCGATGGCCAACCCCTCGCCAAAGTTGTGCAGGCCGATGCTCAGCGCCACCATCAGGGCCAGCGACAAGCGGCGCGATGAGCCCGTGCCGGTCAGCTTCTCCTGCCGGCGCGAGAGTGCGTTGAGCAGCATGAATGTGGCCACGATGCCGATGCCGACGATGCCCACACCTTGAAACGCACCGCCGAGTGCGGTCGCTTGTTCCAGCGCCTCGCTCGTTGCATCGATCCCCAAAAAGATGAGCAGGCCAATCGTGACGGCGGTGAAAAACGTCACCCACTGCTGGCTCATGCTGCGTAGCACCGGCAACCACAACATGCCGAGTAGCACCGGAATCAGGCCCACATACAGGCCGATCAGGGTGAAGCTGAGCAAGGTGCTGGTGTCGGCGGATTTGGTCTCGGTGGCGACGTCGATGGCGTAGTCGAAGGCCACGGCGCTGGAGGTGAACATGCGCAAGCCGTAAGCCTCGCCTTCCACCCACGGGTAGGCCAGGGTGATGGTGGCTTTGCCGAGGCGCGGAATCGTGCGGCTGGGTGCGGCATCGAAGGCCCAGAATGAATCATTCACCACGATCTGAGACAGGGTGATGTCCTGCGGGCTGGTGTTGGTTAGTTGCAGTTCAATTTTGTTCGGCGTCAACATCACCCGGTCAAACTGCACCGCTTCGATGGGCGCGGCCGGCTCCACTTTGAGGCCGGCCCCGTTGGTGCGCAGGAACAGAAATATGACGCCGGCCAATAGCAACACCGGCAGCGCCAGTTGCAGCAACGTTTTGCCAAAGGCCGATTTTGGCGCGGGTCGTTTCGATGCAGGTTCTATGGGTTGAGGAATAGTGCCTTCCATATTTATTGAGCCTCCACTTCAAACTGGCCGACCCAACCCAGTTCAGCAAACTCGGTTTTGTGGGCGTGAAATAAGTAGTTGCCGGGGAACTTGTAGCGAAACTCCAAAATACCGCGCTGACCCTGGCCTTGAATAATGGTGTCGGTGAACTCGCTCGGCGTTAGATTCGTGCCGGTGGGATAGTAGTGAAAAAAGTTGCCGTGCATGTGAAACGAGTTGATCATGTCGTACTCGAGGATGTTGACCAGGAACACGCGCACCAACTCGTTTTGTTTTATTTTGATGGGATGTTTGTCGTAGTGAAACGGAATCGTGTTGACCTGATAAATATCGTTCTCCCCGTTGAAGTCGATGTCGAAGCCGGCCATCACCATGATCAGCTCTTTGTCGGCCTTGTTTTTGTAGCCCTCTTTCGGGTCGATGATGAACGTGCCGTATAACCCTTTGGCAATGTGCGCGGCCAACGGCAACACGTGGCAGTGATACAGGTGCAGGCCGAACGGCTCGGCATCGAACTCATACACAAACGTCGCGCCGGGTTGAATCGGCTCGGCCCCATCCATGGCAGCGACATGCACACCGTGAAAGTGCATCGAGTGGGCGTGATCGGAGCCGTTGGTGAAGTTGACTTTGATGTGATCGCCCTAGGTGCAGCGAATGGTCGGGCCAGGAATGCGGCCGTTGTAGGTCCAGGCCGGATACCTGATGCCAGGAGCCACTTCAATTTCTTTATTGGCGGCAAAGATGTGATATTCACGTTGGGTGCGGCCATCCGGCAGCGTGCTCACTTCGCCGTAGTCGAAGTCGGTGAGGATGTCATCGGGGTGAAAGCCGTTGGCGACGTGGTCGACCTCGCCGATCATGCCGGCGTTGGCGTGGCCGCCGTGGGCGCCACCTTGTGGTGCGCCACCCTGCGACACGGCAATTTTGCCGGGATCATGGCTTTGCAACATGGCCTCGCGTTGCTTCAACCGTTCGGTTTCGCCCTCGGTGGAGGCCAGAACGCGTCGGGCGAGGAGACCGCCGCCCACCAGACCGGTTAGCCCCACTCCACCTAATATTTTGCGGCGGGTCATGTGTGAATTGCTCATAAGCTCCTGATTTGCTTTGTTTGCTTTGTTTGAATATTGGGTTGAGGAATGGACTCGCCATGCAGGCCGATTTGTGGACAGCCCAGCAACGTGTCGATGCGGTCTACGAATTCGTCACTGATGGCATGTTCCATCGCCTCCGCCTCACGATGAACTTGATCGGCCTCAAAGCCCATCTGTTGCACCAGGTAGAGTTCGAGCAAGCGATGGGCACGCAACATTTTGCGAGCCAGTTGCTCGCCTGTTGGGCTCAGGCGCACGCCGCTGTAGGGCGTGTAGGCCACCCATCCCAACTCGGCCAGCCGCTTGAACATCTTGGTGGCCGAGGCGGGAACGTGATTGAGGTAGGCACACACCCTGCTGGTGCTGGCTTCAACGCCGGCCTCGTGCAGGATCAAAATCGCCTTCAAGTAGTCTTGAACCGCTGTGGATGGGGAAGGCGATTGAAATTTAGTCATCCCTAAATCGCCAGCATAGTAATTTAGGTCAACCTAAAAGTCAATCAACTAGCGTTGTAGCACTTGAAATGGCCAACCATTTTAAGAGTGAGGGACAACCCTCTGCCTCAGGAAAAATAAATTGGCGTTGACCAGTCGAGTGTGTCAACGCCAATGACCAGACCTGGAGAGCCGGGCTTTTACAGCACTGTCGTCCAGCGAGTACGAGCTAACCGCACGCACGCGGCATCATCGCTGGAACACGTGCTCGCGGCCCCCATTTGCCGCCACATAAATCCCTTCCAGCATCTCGGTCAGGTTGCGGCCATCCTCGACCGTGATCGTCATGGGCGTGCCGTGCAGGATGGCGCTGATCCACTGATCCATCGGCATCGGCAGGGGTTGGGGCAACGTGGTGGGATGGAAGTCGCCTTCAATTTCATGCGGTTGCAACTGCGTGCTGGTCAGGGTCAGGCTACCAGGAACTTCGGGGTTGTAGCCGAGGTAACCGTCCGTGCCGTAGAGTTCATATGGGTTCGGCCCGGCCCGATGCACCCAGGAGGTATCCAACATGCCCAGCGCGCCGTTTTCGAACTCGAAGATGGCGGCGGTGTTGTCATCGATGGGGTATGCGCCAGTGAAATTTTGGGCTTTGGCAATGACGGATTTGGGCGGCCCCATCAACCAGCGCATCACATCGGTGGTGTGGCAACCCAGATCGAACAGCGCGCCGCCACCTGCCTGAGCGGCATCGGCAAACCACAGGCTGCCGCCGCTGAACCAGTGATCGAGCGCGGCACTGTGCGCGACCCGAGCCCGCATCAGTGTGATCCGGCCCAGCCAGCCCTGATCCAGCACATGCTTCATGAACAGAATTTCGGGCCGCGACCGGCTGGGCAACGAGATCATGAATTTGATGCCGCTCTGGTTCACCTGCGCCACGATCACATCGGCGTCTTGAGTGCCAATGGTCAGGGCTTTCTCGGTGAAGATGTGCTTGCCGTGGCGGAGGGCCGCCTGTAGCACCTGCGTGTGCTGGACCGTCGGCGCATCAACAACCACCGCGTCCACATCGTCCCGGCTCAACACCTGCGCCAGGTCACTCGACCAGGGCACGCCAAACCGCTCGGCCGCTGCCTGGCCGCGAGCCGCGTCATCGTCCCAGATACAGCTCAATGTCGCCTTGGGGTGGCGGACGATGTGGTCACCATAGCCGTTCGCGTGCACATGCGCCATGCTCAGCATCGCAATCTTAAGCATCAAATATGTCTCCCTATTCCTAAATTTAGTTTCTGGTAAAAGCTTATTTGGACAGGATGCACAGGATTAACTGGATGAGTTTCATCTCATCCAGTTAATCCTGTGCATCCTGTCCAACGATCAATCTTCAAGTTGTAAAGATTCGATGATCTTAAACCAGCCACGCTGCCGCCACCATCCTGCTTTTGCCCACGGCGCTGGTCACCTGACTGGTTGATGCTGGCGCGAGGGCTATAGCCGCGGCCATCGCATTGACTACCCTGTGAATGAGCCTGAATGACACGGCCATCACACGCCCGCCATCCAGCCCAATTCCATAGATACAAGCGTTTCAAACGTTTAGGAGCATTGCATGGACATCACATATCCGCAGGTTGACACCAAACTGGGCCTTGAAGTCTTGCACGACCCGCATCTCAACAAGGGCACTGCGTTTACCGAAGCCGAGCGCCAGACGCTGCGGCTGCAAGGGCTGTTGCCGCCTCGGGTGAGCACGCTGCAACAACAAAAGCAACGCGCCCTGGAAAACTTGCGCAGAAAGACCAACCCGCTCGAAAAGTATGTATTTCTAACCTCGTTGCAAGAGCGCAACGAGACGCTGTTCTACCGGCTGGTGATTGATCATCTTGAAGAGACGATGCCCTTGATCTACACACCGACCGTGGGCCAGGCCTGTCAGGAGTTCGGCCACATCTTCCGCCGGCCCTCCGGCATGTATTTGTCCGCGCACGATCGCGGCCACTTCGCCGATATTTTGAGCAACTGGCCGCGCGACGACGTGCGCGTCATTGTGGTGACCGATGGCGAGCGCATTCTGGGGCTGGGCGACCTGGGTGCCGATGGCATGGGCATTCCTGTTGGCAAGCTGGCGCTGTATGTCGCCTGCGCCGGCATTCACCCCGGCCAATGTCTGCCCGTCACGCTCGATGTCGGCACCAACAACCAGGCTCTGCTCGACGATCCGCTGTATATCGGCCTGGCCGAGAAACGCCTGCGCGGCCCCGCCTATGACGCGTTGGTGGAAGAATTCATCCAGGCCGTTCAGACGCGCTGGCCGCAGGCGCTGATTCAGTTGGAAGACTTCGGCAACAGCAACGCATTCCGCCTGCTGAGAAAGTATCGTGACCAGGCCTGTCTGTTTGACGATGACATTCAAGGCACGGCTGGCGTGGTTCTGGCCGGTCTGTATTCCGCCCTGCGTATCAGCGGCGGAACGCTGCGCGATCAGCGCTTCCTATTCCTGGGCGCGGGCGAGGCCGGCATTGGCATTGGCGATCTCATCGTGTCGGCGCTGGTCGAGGAAGGCATGAGCCTGACCGAGGCCCGCCAGGCCTGCTGGTTTGTGGACTCCACCGGCCTGGTGGTGCGCAGCCGCGAGAATCTGGCCGAGCACAAGCTGCCCTATGCGCATGAACATGCCCAGATCAACAGTTTGCTGGAGGCCGTGGAAACGTTGAAGCCCACCGCCTTAATCGGCGTCGCCGGCATCCCCAACACCTTTACCCAACCCGTGGTCGAGGCCATGGCGCGGTTGAACACTCGGCCCATCATCATGGCGCTGTCCAACCCCACCTCCAAGGCCGAGTGCAGCGCCGAGCAGGCTTACGCGTGGACGGAAGGCCGCGCTATTTTTGCCAGCGGCAGCCCCTTCGACCCAGTCACGCTCAACGGCACCACCTTTGTGCCGGGTCAGGGTAATAACGCCTACATCTTCCCCGGCATCGGCTTGGGCGTAGTGGCCAGTCGGGCAACGCGGGTGACCGACGACATGTTTTTGATCGCGGCCCAGACGCTGGCCCAACTGACCACGCTCGACGACTTGAATCAGGGTCGCATCTATCCCGCGCTTACTCAGATTCGCGAGGTCTCTGCCGCCATTGCCACGGCCGTGGCCGAACGCGCCTGGCAGCTCGGCCTTGCCCAGCAACCCCGCCCTGCAAACGTAGAAGCCAATGTGCGCGCGCAGATGTATGAACCTGAATATGAGCGGGTCGAAAGCGATTAAAACTTTTAGATCAATCGCAGACCCGGCGTGGTTGCGTTAAACGAGGCCGGTCAAAGTTGAAAGGGGTGTTGATCATGTTTATCCTGCTTAAAGGCAAGCCTAATATGCAACGAGGACAATCCTCGCCCTGATTCGGCACACTAGTAGTCTGTCAAAGGAAAGACTTGGGGGCGTTCCAAGGGCGAACCTGAGCCTGAGTGTAAACAATTTCACAAGGCCGTCATTCCCGCGGAGGCGGGAATCTAGGCGTAACCCCAACTCAGTAGGGGATGGAAGGTCTG
>JBBQST010000121.1:0-10408 GCA_038213625.1 Thermoflexales bacterium | reverse complement strand
CTAGCCGCCGTCTGCCAGCCGCCTCTTTAGCAACAACTACCCATGTGGCTATCTGATCTAAAACTCGTCCTCCCCGACCGCGTCCTTGAACGCGGCTCCGTTCATATTGAGGGCGGCCTCATCACCGAAATCGTGGAGGGGCCGGCCCCGCAGCGCAATGGCAGCGCGGCGTGGCAGATGCACGGGCTCACCGCCATCCCCGGCATCATCGACATGCACGGCGATATGTTGGAGCGCGAGATTGAGCCGCGGCCCAAAGCGTATTTGCCGTACGATCTGGCGCTGCACGAGCTGGACAAGAAGCTGGCCGGCAGCGGCGTCACCACGGCCTATGCCGCCATCTCGTTTAGCGAGATATCGATTGTGCGCACGTCGCTGCGCCGCGAGGACACGGCCCGCGCCATCGTCCAGGCCATCCACGATGAGCGCCCTGCACTATTGGTGGACATGCGCGTGCATGCCCGCTTCGAGGTGACCAACCCCAATGCGCCGCCGATGTTGCTGGGTTTGCTAAAAGATGACCTGGTCGATCTCGTGTCGTTGAACGATCACACGCCCGGCCAGGGCCAATATCGCGATGTGGAGGCGTATGTGGCCATGATGGCCGACTGGCGCAAAATCAGCGCCGACTATGCTGGCGAAGTCACCCGCGAGCGCATCAACCAGATTCGCAGCTCGCCGATTGCGTGGGAGGTGATTCAACAGGTGACGGAGTTGGCCCGCGCCAAGGGCCTGCCGATTGCGTCGCACGATGACGACACGGCCGAGAAAGTGGCCCTGATGGAATCACTCGGCGGCAACATCAGCGAATTTCCCGTCACGATGGAAGCGGCGCAGGAGGCGCGCCGGCGCAATATGCATGTGGCGATGGGCGCGCCGAATGCGTTGCGCGGCATTAGCACCAGCGGCAACCTGAGCGCGCGCGATGCGATTGCGGCCGGCGTCGTCGATCTATTGGCCGCCGACTATCACCCTGGCGCAATGCTGCAAGCGGCCTATTTGTTGGCTCATGATGGCGTGTTACCGCTGCACAAGGCGATCAAACTCATCACAACGAATGTGGCCGATGCGGTGCGCATGCCGGACAAGGGCGCGTTGGTGGCGGGCAAGCGCGCTGACCTTGCGCTGGTGGATGGGGATATCGCTGATGGCCGCCGGCCGCGTGTGCGCGCCACCTTCCGCGACGGCCACCCCATCTTCCTCGACAAGCGCGTGGCCGCCGCGCATGTATTCGCGGCCTAGAAGACCTCGCGGGTCTGGCCACGGTACGATGCTCTGACACGAAACGCGATAAGACCCGCGATGTCTTTCCCCAACCCATTTCACATGTTGCAAACCATCTCAAAGTTCCCAGAGTTTCAAGCGCGGCCACACAAGGTGTTGAGCGAGCGGCCGACCATTCACGCTACCTCGCGCATCTACGCCAGCCAGGTGGGAGCGTGGACGGACATTGGGCCAAACTGTATGTTGGTCGAAAGCGTGTTCGACGACTACAGCTATGTGGCCGGCGATGCCCAGATCATCTACAGCCAGATCGGCAAGTTCTGCTCCATCGCCTCGCATGTGCGTATTAACCCCGGCAACCATCCCATGGATCGGGTGACCCAGCATCACAGCACGTATCGCCGGGTGGAATATGGCTTTGACACCAACGATGACACTGTGTTTTTCGAGTGGCGGCGCTCACATCAATGTGTCATCGGCCACGATGTGTGGATCGGCCACGGGGCCATCATCATGCCCGGCATCACCATCGGCACCGGCGCGGTGATTGGGTCGGCGGCCGTGGTGACGAAGGATGTTGCGCCCTACAGCATCATGGTGGGCGTGCCGGCCCGCCCCATCAAAAAGCGCTTTAACGATGAGGTGATCGCCGCGCTGCTGAAAATTGCGTGGTGGGATTGGGATCGCGAGACGCTACAAGCGCGCTTTCACGAGCTGCGCGATGTGGCGGGGTTTGTGGCGAAGTATGGGGGAGAGAGATGTCAGACTTCTTCCTAGAAGTCTGACATCTAGTCCAGCTTCCACAGGCCGTGCAGCAGCCACTGGCCAGCGGCCTCGCGCTCATAGAAGCGCAACTGCCACGAGGTCGGCGCGGCAATATCCACCATGTCACGTGCTAGCCGCGCCAGATGTTCGGCTTGCTCCGGCGGGAATTGATAGGCGAGGCTGAGGTGTAGATCGACCTTCAAGCGCACGGCGCTGGTGCGGGTGACCGATAGGGTCATGCGTGAGAAGTTGGCGGCCAGTTGCTTCAACCACGGCGACTCAATCAACAGGCCCTGAAACTGTTCGCCCAGCCGCATCTCGTTGATGTTCAAAATGGGCGTGGGCCGGATGAGGCGGGCCTGGGCCACGGCCGCAGACAGCGACGCAAAATACATGGGGATGCTGGCCGCGCGATCATGGAAGAAGCCGGTGAGGGTGATGTGCGGCATGTAGGCGTGCGCCGCGTTTTCGCCGCATTCAATGCGCGCGCGTTCCATGTAGGCATTGATCTGATCGGCCAGCGCGCCGACTGGGTAGACGTAGACAATCAGCTCGTGGGTGGCCTCTTTCAGCCGCACTTCGCCAGACGCATCCTCTCTCAACATTGACATCGAATTCATCATAGGGATCGATATAGATTCGCAAATTCAGATTTTCATCACAAAGATACGAAGCAGCAGACACCAAGACACAAAGAGGTTTTATTAGAATCCCTTTGTGTCTTAATGAAGGCTTTGTATCTTTGTGATGAAAATCTGAAACTCAGTACAAATCAACCAAACCGGCCGGTCACATAGTCATGCGTGCGCTTGTCTTTGGGTTGAGTGAAGACGGTTTGGGTCGGCCCAAATTCCACCAGTTCGCCGGCGCGGTCGGGCCGCATCATCATCATCGCCGTCACGTCCGAGGCGCGGCTGGCCTGCTGCATGTTGTGAGTGACGATGACGATGGTGTAGTCGTGCTTTAGCTCTTGCATCAGCTCTTCGATCTTGATGGTGGCGATGGGATCAAGCGCGGCACAGGGCTCATCCATCAGAATCACATCCGGCTCCACGGCGATGGCGCGGGCGATGCACAGGCGCTGTTGCTGGCCGCCGGACAGGGCTGTGCCGGATTGTTGCAGCTTGTCCTTCACGTCGTCCCACAAGGCGGCGCGGCGCAAACTATTTTCCACAATGCCATCGAGGTCGCTCTTGGTGATGCGGCCCTGCAGCCGGATGCCGAAGGCGATGTTTTCGTAGATGGATTTGGGAAACGGGTTGGGCCGCTGAAATACCATGCCCACCCGCTTGCGCACGTCCACCACGTCCTGGCTCGGCGCATACAAATCATCGCCGTCCAAAATCACCTGGCCTTTGATGTGCGACCCGGCGACCAGGTCGTTCATGCGGTTGATGGAGCGCAGGAGGGTGCTTTTGCCGCAGCCGGAGGGGCCGATGATGGCGACGATGGTGTTCTTGTAGACCGGCATCGTCACATCGGCCACAGCGCGAAATGCGCCATAGAAGACGGACAGTTGCTTGACCAGGAGCTTGGGCTCGGCCTGGGCTTCAAGGGGTGTTGCGGTGAGTTGGGTTTCCATTGTTTGCGCTTCTTTTCCAGCACTAAAACGGCTCTGAGCTTCGTCAATGGACCCCCGACCCCTAAAGGGGAGTCGCTGAGAAAATAAGCGACACCCCTTTAGGGGTAGGGGGTCTCCGAAGCAGAACTCAACGGATGCGTTTTCTGGCTTCGCATGCGCTTACAGCTTTTACGTCTTACCGAACGCCCCGGCTCGCGATCAGCCGGGCCAATATATTGAGCACCAGCACGAACACAACGATGATGAGGGCGATGCCCCAGGCCTGGGTGTTGCGCACCGGGTCGGGGTCGATGGCGTACTTGAACATCGTCAGCGGCAAGGCGGCGATGGGCTCGTTGAGGCTGGTCGAGAGCACGTTGCTGCCCTGAGCCGTGAACAGCAGCGGGGCCGTCTCACCCGACACGCGTGCCACGGCCAGCATCACACCCGTCACAATGCCGCTGATGGCCGCCGGCAACAAGATGCGCAACGACGACTTCCATACCGGCGCACCCAGACCCAGTGCGGCCTCATTCAGCGAACGCGGCACCAGCTTCAACATTTCTTCGGTGGTGCGTAAGACGACCGGCAACATCATGATGGCCAGCGCGATTGCGCCGGATAGTGCGGTGTAGCCCGCGCCGTTGACCAGTAGGGCGTAGACGAACAGGCCGACCACGATGCTGGGCACGCCGGCCAGCACATCGGTGCCAAATCGCACGGCCAGACCGAAGCCGGTGTTGGGATTTTCGGATACAAAAAACGCGCCCAAGATGCCCAGCGGCACCGAGATGAGCGAGGCTAGGCCAATGATGATGACGGTGCCGACGATGGCGTGCAAGACGCCGCCGCCAGTTAAATCGCCTACATCGGCCGGCTCGAACACACGGGTGAAGAAGGCCGGGGTCAGCGCCGGCGCGCCGTTCTCCACGACCGAGACCAAAATCCACACCAGCGGAATAAGCGCTACCAAAGTGGACAGGCCGGTGAGGCCGAGCATGATGTTGTTGACCAGCTTGCGCCGGCGATGAAGTTGATTGGTGCTATCGGCCCGCAGGCTGGCCTGTTTTGCTTCGACGGCACTGGCAAAGGTATTTGTGGTCATCATGATGGTTTACACGCGCTGCTCGGGGTTGCGCCGCGAGACGCTCCACACCAACAGCCGGGCCAGCATATTCAGCCCCAGGCTCATGATAAACAGCAACAGGCCGATCTCCAGCAAGGCGCTGGAATATAGGCCGGCGCGGCTCTCGCCCCACTCGTTGGCGATGACGCTGGCCATGCTGTAGCCGGGGTTCAAGATCGAGGTGGGCAGTTGGGTGACGTTGCCGATGGTCATGGTCACGGCCATCGTCTCGCCCAGCGCGCGGCCGAGGCCGAGGATGATGGCGCCGAGAATGCCTGATAGGCCGTAGGGCAACAGCACCTGCCAGATCAACTCCCAACGCGTCGCGCCCAAACCCAGCGAGGCCTCACGTTGTGAGAACGGCACGGCCAGCAGCACATCGCGCGAGATGGCGCTGATGGTGGGCAGAATCATGACGGACAAGATCATGCCGGCCGCCAGGATGCTGGACCCGAAGAACGGCCCTTCAAACAGCGCAATCTGGTCGCCAAAAGTGGTGACTAGAAAATCGCCAATGGGCTGAACGACGGCGGGGATGAGAATGAAGATGCCCCACATGCCATACACCACGCTGGGAATGGCGGCCAGCATTTCCACCATCAGCCCTAACGGCCGGCGCAGGCGCGGTGGGCACAACTCGCTGAGGAAGATGGCGATGGCCACGCCCAACGGCACGGCGATGATGAGGGCGATGAACGAGGTGGCCAGAGTGCCGACGATAAATGGAATCGCGCCGAAGATGTCGCCGGGTGGATTCCACTCGGTGCCGAAGACGAAGGCCGTGCCGTAGGCGGCGCGCGTCTCGCCCGAGGTCATCCACAGCATGACGCCGAAGCCGATCATCAGCGCCAGCACCAGAAACGAGGACAGCCAGATGATGAGCTTGAACGGGATGTCGCCGTGGCGGAGCAGCCGGGCCAGCCCAGTGCTGGGCTTGGCCGACCGGTTCAAGCGGCTTAAGCGAGTTGAGGACATAGAAGTTGTTAGTGATTAGTTGTTAGTGGTTAGTCGTTAGTGAAGAGTTCATGCAAATTGCTCATCAGCAACTAAAAACTAATCACTAACAACTAACCACTAACAACTCTGTTCCGCCATCCGCCTTATTTGAAGACGGAGTTGCCGTTATTGCAGGTCACGCTCTTGATGGCCTGGCCGACTTGCGGCACGATGGAGGCCGGCAGTGTGGCGAACTGGCGCTTGGTGGCAATGGCCTGCCCTTCGGGGCTGGTGATGCTCCAGGTGATGAACGAGAGCAGCTTGGCGGCCTTGGCGCAATCGGCATAGTCCTTGTTCAGGATGATGTAGGTGTAGCCGGCGATGGGCCAGGCACCCTCGCGCTTGCTGTTCTGGATGCTGGCGGCCAGGCGCTTGTCGAACACGCCGTCGAGTTGAGCCTCGATGGTGCTGGCAGCGCTGGCGTCGACGGTCTTGCCGGCGGCGTTGATCATCTTGGTGTAGGGGATCTTCTGGCTGACGGCATATTCCAGCTCGACATAGCCAATGGCGTTGCGCGTCTTCTGCACGGCCGCCGCGACGCCGGGGTTACCCGAGCCGCCCAGGCCACGCTTCACCTTGTCAACCGGCCAATCCACAGTGGTGCCGACGCTGGGCTTCACGGTGGCGATCCACTCGGGGCTGGCTTTGGTCAAATAATTGGTGAAGATGCTGGTGGTGCCGGAGCCGTCCGAGCGATGCACCACGACGATGGGCGAGTTGGGCAACTTCGCGCTGGGGTTCAACGCGAGGATCGCGGGATCGTTCCATTTCTCGATCTGGCCGCCGTAGATTTTGCCAACAGTGGGGCCGTCGAGGGTCAGGTCTTTGACACCGGCCACATTGAAGATGACCACAACGGCGCCGGCCACGGTCGGGATTTGCACCAGCGGCTTGCGCTGGGCTTCGCCATCGGTCAGGGCCGCATCGCTGCCGGCAAAGTCCACCGTGCCGTTGATGATGTCGGTTTTGCCCTTGCCAGAGCCGCCGCCGCCGTAGTTGATTTTGACGCCGCTATCGACGCTGGCGTAGGCAAAGGCCCACTCCTCGTACAGCTTCTGGGGGAATGTGGCACCGGAGCCGTTGATCTGGGTTTGAGCCAGGGTGATGTTGGGGGTGGCCAAAGAGGCTGCCAGGACGGAAAGTGCCGTCATTGCAGCAAGTCGTGTATTGATTTTCTTCATGATCGTTTTTCAGGTTGGAGCATTCTGTGATCTCGGCCAAGCATTCGGGTTAATGATTGCCATGCTTGCTGGGATCAGATAACCAGACCTGAAGAACACTACGTCTGCCTTGTTAATAGCTCACTATCGATGGATTAAGAAAAAGTTATCCCAATGGTTCCAGCCTTTGATCTTCAACGGCTCAGTTCAGCAAAAATTCAAGGACACTGTTCGTGAGATCTAACCCCTATATCTGAGTTCGGCCATGCCATTCTCAACAACGGGCACTGGCATAGGTCAGCGTCCGTGGTTGTTTTACTAACCTTAGAGCAAATTGCTGATTGGCATACGATGGATGACCCATCCCTAACCCCTCCCAAAGGGAGGGGGATTCCGCTCTCCCCTCCCTTTGGGAGGGGCCGGGGGTGGGTTCATTTTCGAACACCAATCAGCAATTTGCTCTAAGCCTTCGACACAATCGGCATGTAGTAGCGCTGTGTCACCACCACGATGCGCCCTTCCGCCTGTGGCGAGATCGTCTGGTTCGGCCGCGACTGGATGTAGTCGGCCAGTACTTGATCCAACGCCGGACCGAAGTCATAGGGATTGATAGCGGCGTCACGGAACAGCGCATAGTCGTCGCCACCGCCGCGGGTGAAGTTGTTGGTGACGATGCGATACACCCTGGTCGGCACGATGGGGCTGTACGAGCCATCGGCTTGCCGAACGAACACGCTGATGAGCCGCTGACCCACGGGTCGAGTGGCATCAAAAAAGAAGCGCAAGCCCGACACCTGCGGGAAGCGGCCATTGCCCGACACGGCCGCACCATAGCGCGCCAGGCCGTTTTCGATGGACGTGATGACGTGGGTGCCGGTGATCTCGAAGGTAGCCAGCGAGTTGCCAAACGGCAAGGTTTCAAGCACCTCGCCAAGACTGATCGGCCCTACATCAATGGGGGCACGCAAACCACCGCCATTGGTCAGCGCAAAATCAAACGGCGCTTCATTGGCTGTGATACCGGCCGCGGCGTTGGCCCGTGTGCCGGTGACAACTTGATTGGCCTTCCACAACATCGCATCAGTCAAAAGGTTGCCCAGGGGACACTCACCAATCCGGCAGTTGGGCGCGCTATTGACGGTGATGCTGAGTGGCACAGTGCTGGTGCCGATGACCGTGGTGCGCAAGGCCTCGACTTGTGAGGAATACGTTGGGGTGATGATGCCGAGCACGGCTGGGTCCTGCGGGATCAGGCTGTCCAACAAAATCGGCGCACCCTGCCAGCTTTGCACGGTGCCAGTTGGGGTGAAGCCGACATCAATTCGACCCAGATAGCGGCCCCACTGAAACGCCTGCACAATGAGCACGGGGTTGCCGTCTTTGCCGGTGACCACGGTGGGATACGGCCCAGCCGGCACATCGCCATTGGCGCGCGTCAGAACCGGTGTATACAGGAAGGTGTGCGTGTGGCCGCCCACGATCACGTCGACGCCGGTAATCACTGAGGCGAGCTTAAGGTCCACGTCGTAGCCCAGGTGGCCGACCATGATGATCTTGCTGATGCCTTGGGCGGTGAGTTTGTTCACCTCGCTTTGCACGGCGGTCACGACCGGCGAGAAGGTGACATCGCCGACACTGGACAGGAATGCCGTGTCTTCGGTGGTTGCACCCACCACGCCGTACGGCACGCCATTTTTGGTAATGATCACCGACGCGCGAATTTTGCTCGACAGGGTGGGATGGGTGCTGGCATTGATGTTCGAGCTGAGCACTGGGAAGTTCACGCCAGTGACCAATCGTTCTAACTCGGCGGGTTTGTCATCAAACTCGTGGTTGCCAACGGCCATCGCGTCGTAGCCAATCGCGTTCATCGTCCGGGTCATAATGTCGCTCTTGAACAGGTTGTAATACAGCGTGCCCTGAAACTGGTCGCCGGCATCCAACAACATCGTGTTGCTCACGGCGCCGCGAATTTGGTTTACCGCCGTGGCGATGCGGGCGGCACCGCCGACACAACTGGTGCCACTGCACGCGCTGCTGCCGTTGGCGTTGTATTCAGCCACGCGCGCATGCACGTCGTTGGTGTGCAGGATGGTGAGGGTGGTAGCCGGCACGGCCGGGGTCTCACTCAACGGCAATGTCGTCGTGAGGCCAATCATCAAGATCTGGCTCTTGGTGCTGGTGATGACGGTGTTGTCGCCGTTGATATCGAACGTGCCTATGTCGAAATCGTTGTCGTTGGCGACGGCCAGCGTGGTGCTGTTCACAATCGCCACGCCCTCGATTTTGTTGGGCATCCCTGGAATCTCGGACAAGTTCACGACCAAGGTCTTGGACAACGGCACGAGGCCGGTGGGCAGGGTGTTGGTATAGGCTTCGAGCGTGGGCGACGTGGCCGTGGTGTCCCACAGGCTGCCGAGGATGTTGGTGGCGTGGGTCAGGTCCACCAAATAGACCTTGGCAATCAGGTCGGTGCGTTCTTCAATCAGCAGCGTGGTGGGATTCACGAAATTCATGGCCGACACCTTGAGGTCCTGTCGGCGCGCGCCGGCCTCATAGGTGGAAGGTGGATCGAATTGATACACATACTCGGCCACCACACGATCCAAAGCCACATCAAACTGAAACACCCGCACCAGATTCGAGGCATTGCCGGCCGCGCTGTTGGGGTTGTTCAATGGGCTTTGCACGGCGAAGTAAAGCCACTTCTGATCGTGGCTCATGGTCAACGACTCGAAGCCACGATTGGCCTTGCGCTTGGTCAGGATGCTGGGCAAGGTATAGGACACGGGCGAGGTCGGCTGCGTGGGTGTGAAGACCAGACCTTGAGGTGAATAACGCCGAATCGTTTTGCCCGTGCTGTCGAGATGAAGCAACGACGAGTTGTATTCCTCGACTAGCCAGAAATCCCCTGATGCAGTGCGCACCAGACCCTCGGTGTCCACGCCGTCGGGGTTATACGGGATGAGGGTTGTGCCATCCACCTCAAACGGCTTGTCGTCGTAGCCGTTGATGTTCGGCAGGCCGGTCACAGGTGCACCGGCTGCCGTGAGGATGGGATAGGTGTTCAATATCTCAATCGTGCTCGTCGGCGTTACCCGCACATGCAAAATGATGGGATCGAAAGTGGGAACTGCGAATGTGAGGTTGTTGTTGATCGTGACATTGGGGCCGCGGTCGGTGACCATCCAGAATTCGTCAGCCGGATCGGTGGGGCTGTGCCACATATCGCTGCCGATGCCGCCCAGGCGCACTTTGCGGTCGTTGGTGATGCTGCCAGGTAAATAAGCGTTTTGGAAGGCACCAAGCGCTGTATCTGTCAGCGTATAAGTGTTCAACAGAGTGGCGGATGGCGCGGATGGCGCGGATGGCGCATCAAGATGGTGCGCGGCCTTAAGTAGAGGTATAGAAGCCGGAGTGGCGAATTGAACCGCATTTGCGGATTGGCCTTCAGTGGCAAAGCCGCCGAGTAACAGTGCACTCAGCAGCGCATAGCGGGACGCTTGTTTCAGCAATTGCATAGTTTTTTGTCCTCCTCAGAACGCCACAACGATAGAGAGCCTATGTTAAGAGCAG
>JBBQST010000120.1:0-10416 GCA_038213625.1 Thermoflexales bacterium | reverse complement strand
GCGACGGCCAGTTTGACTAAATACGTTCGTTTCATACTCCTCCTAAAGATACTTTTCCACTGCCCAGCCGCCCTCGCGCACAACCGGAATCTCACGTTCACCCTCGCTCATCAAGCCGGCCAGGCCGTCCTGAACCGGCATTGGGTAGAACATCAGTCTATTGCGGCCAGCCAACGCATCCACTACATCGCCCATCCAATCAGCCAACGCTACCGGCCGATTGAGCGCGCGCGCCACATCTGAGGGCGACACATCGTCCAGTGCAACACTATCTGGATGGTCAAACATCAATCTGGGCAAAATGACCAGCTCGCCAAGGGGTTGGGCCAACGACTGACTGTCCAGCAACTGCTGGATCACATCTTCTCCAGCCAACAAACCTGCCACTGTGATGGATTCTCCCAACTTATTGTTCACAATTGGCATAACATTCAGACGCAGGTTTTTAAGGCTACTAAATTCTGCCACAGTCTCCTGAAGCGTCGGCGCAAAAAGTGTGGCCGTTGCCAGGGTGGCCGATTGATACACCGGCACGAAGGGAGTGACTGTCATCTGAGTCGTTTGGACCTTGGCATTGGCCCGGCTGCGACGGGAGACGGACGACGGGAGACCGGAAGCCGCAATCGATCGGCCGTCAGCCGTCTGTCGTCCTCCGTCCCCCGTCTCTTCTCCGCCACCCAACTCCGTCCGCTTCACCCGCTCCCACTCGTCCAAAAAGTCGCGCACCATGCCCATGCCGTTGGACTGGAGTTCCAGGCCATCGTAGGCCGTTAGTTTGGGCAGCGGCATCCCACCCACCAGATACCACTCGTCGGTCAAGTAGACGAACCGAACGCCCAGTTTGGCCTTGAACGCCTTTTGCCAGGCCTGCACCGTTTTCACCATGGCTTTGGCCTCGGCCGGCGCGTGTGGCCGGCGGTGATACTTGTGGTGCTTGGTCAGGCCCACCGGCACCACTGTAGCCGACAGCACGGCTGGATAGAGCGCGGCCAGCTCGTGCACACTTTGGTCCAATAGCGCGCCGTCGTTCAAGTCCGGCGTCACCACCAACTGGGTGTGCGTCTGAATGCCGCGATCTGCCAGCCAGCGCAACTGCCCCAGAATATCGGGCGCTTTGGGGTTGCGCAGGCACGCCCGGCGCGTCTCCAGATCGGTGGCATGCACCGACACATACAGCGGCGTCAACCGCTGCTCGGCAATGCGCGCCCAGTCATGCTCGTTCAGATTCGTCAGGGTCACATAGTGGCCGAACAAAAATGAGTATCGGTAGTCGTCGTCCTTGATGTAGAGCGTGCGGCGCATGCGCGGCGCGTTTTGCAGCACAAAGCAAAACGGGCACAGGTTGTTGCAGCGGCGAATATCAATGTCAAACGTGGGGTGCTCAAACTCGATGCCCAGGCTCTGGCCGAAGGCGCGCTGCGCCACGACGTTGTGGGTTTCGCCCGCCCGCACAAACTGAATGGTCAGCACGTCGTCCGCGCCGTAAAACTGGGCGTCAATCACATCCATCAGTGGATGGCTGTTGATCGCCAGCACCTCGTCGCCTGGCTCCAGGCCGGCGCTCGCTGCCACACTGTCGGGTTCTATCGCTTTTATCGTGCCGCCCATGGGGAGTTTTTAGTGGTTAGTAGTTAGTAAAAAGTAGCGAGTCGTCAGTCGTCAGTCGTCAGTAGTCAGATCAAGACCAACGCCAGCGCTTGCTCACACGTCGTCGGCCGTCTGTCGTCCGTCGTCGCGGCTTCTGAGCCGCTCCGTCTCTGCTCCGCCATACACCCCGCGCATCGGCTCGGGCAACAGCTCGGCCAGCCGGCGCATGGCATCGTCTGTCAGTTGTTGTAATTTATCGCGAGTGGCTTTGCCCTCGGTTTTGAGCTGAAATGGCTCGCCGACCCTAATGTCTACAGTAGGCCGTTTGAAACGCCGTATCTGCGGAATCGCTTGCGGCGTGCCGATCACGCCCACCGGCACGATGGTGGCCCTGGTGCGCGTGGCCAGAAACGCCAGGCCTTCCTGCCCACGAATGAGCGCGCCGGTGGGGCTGCGGGTGCCCTCGGGCGACATGAGCACGATTCCACCCGCGTTGATCACTTCCATGGCTGCTCGCACGGCCTGCAAGTCCAGCTCGCCGCGGTGCACCGGAATGCAGCCGTACGGCTCCACCATGATCCGCGTCCACGGATTCTCAAACGATTCCACCTTGGCCATCGGCGTCACATCCCGCCCAAACCACGGCAGCACCATAAACGGATCGAACGCGTGCACATGATTGATGATGATGATGGTGCCGCCGCTTTTGGGCATTCGCTCGGCATGCTGCACCTGAACATTGAGAAACGTGTGAATCAACCCACGCAGAATCACGTTATACAGCTTGCGCCTGGGTGCTTGCTTATTCCATTTCTGGCGCCTGGCGAAGTCGGAATGCGGTTTCTCTGGAGATGCGTCGTTCATGAAAGGCTGCACGGGCGATTGGGTTGTCAAGTGAGATGGGTGATGAAGTCTGAAGTCCACCCATCTGCCTCAAATTCTATTTGATACGCTTGCTGCGAGATTTTGATGCAGTCGGCCTGGCACCTGGCTTTGCCGTCGATTTGGCGACCGGCTTGCGTCGGCTCACCTTTGGTCTGGCTTTTGGTCTGACTTTCTCGACGGATTCAGCAGCATCCCCTTCCCCCTTCCCCCTTCCGCTCGACTCTGCCATCCCATCAGCATCCGCGCCAAACACATCACCCATCTCGCGCTCAATGCGCTCCGGGTCCTCGCCTTTCTCCAGACGGCCCACCACTTCGCCAAACTCGGGGCCGAGATCCTCGCCCGAAGCTGCGGCCATTTTGCGCATCAGCCGGCCCAGCGCGCGCGGATCATTCTCGTCCATGCTCTCCATCTCGCGCATCAACGACTCATCCATGCCGCCCATACCGTCCGGTCCGTCAGCACCCGCGCCGGCACCCATACCCGCGCCGTCTGAGCCGCCACTGGTGCCGCGCATCATGCGCACCCGCGACACCAGGCGCGACAGCTTTTTGCTGCCGCATTTCGCACAGGTCAGGGTGTCTTCCTTCACCGCGCTCATGCTGCGCCAGAACTTGCTTTGCCGGCTGCCACACTTGCCGCAACGATATTCATAAATGGGCATAGGCCATGATTATAAGTTGGGCGGATAAGTAGACTCGATCATGGACTTCATCTCCATGAAAATGCCGATCTGCCGCCCAACACGGCGCTGTGGCGGGAGTCCAGATTCCCGCACGTTACAATTTCGCCCTATTCATGGAAGACCAACCGCTTTACGATTTCACCAGCCCGCCGTTGCTGGTCGTGCTTTCAGGCCCATCCGGTGTGGGCAAAGACACGCTGCTGCAAAAGCTACAAGAATACGGCTATGAGTTTTGCTTCGTCGTCACGATGACCACCCGGCCACCGCGTCCCAACGAGGTGCACGGCAAAGACTATCTCTTCGTCAACAAAGATGAATTTGCCCGCCTGATGATGATGGATGAATTCCTCGAGCACAGCGTGGTTTATGGCGACTACAAGGGCATTCCCAAAGACCAGGTGCGCAAAGCACTGGCCAGCGGCAAAGATGTCCTGATGCGGATCGATGTGCAAGGTGCCGCCAAGGTTCACAAGATTGTGCCCAATGCCGTCACGATTTTTCTCACTACTGAAACTGAGGGTGAGCTGGTGAGCCGGCTGTCCGAGCGCAAAACCGAAACTTCAGACGGCCTGGCCATTCGCATTGCGACCACGCGTGAGGAAATGAAACGGCTGGACGAATTTGACTACGTCGTCATCAACCGCGAAGGTCAGCAGGACGATGCCGTGAAACAAATCCTGTCCATCATCACCGCCGAACACTGCCGCGTTCATCGAAGACCCATCTCGCTTTAAACTCAGAAGCCAGCGGCTAGCCGCTAGCCACCAACCACCAACCACCAACCACCAGCCAAATTATGCTTCCTGACGATCGCACGCCTCGGCCCCCCAACCTGCCGCCCCAACCGCAACCCAACCGCCTGCCCCTCGCCCGGCCTCGCTGGACCTACATCTTTTTGGCCATCAACCTCATCGTGTTTGTGGGGCTCACGATTACAGGCGGCAGCGAAAACAGCACCAACCTGATTCGATGGGGTGCCAACTTCGCGCCGCTGGTGCACGCCGGCGAATATTGGCGGCTGATCACGGCCAATTTCCTGCACATCGGCATCATTCACATTGCCTTCAACTCGTACGCGCTGTATGCGTTGGGGGCTCAGGCCGAGTCGCTATATGGGCCGCGCCGTTACATCGCAATCTATCTGCTCTCCGGCATCAGCGGGGCCATCTTCAGCTACATGTTTACTCAGGGCCTGAGCGCCGGCGCGTCGACCTCGCTGTTTGGCCTGTTTGGTGCGCTGGTGGTTTTCTTCTATAAGCAGCGCAAGGTGTTAGGCGCGATGGGGCAACAGCAATTGGTCAGCCTGGCCATCACCCTGGCAGCCAATGTCCTGCTCAGCGTCACCAACCCGCGCATCGACAACTGGGGCCACGTCGGCGGTTTCATTGGCGGCCTCGTCCTGGCCTGGTTTCTCTGCCCCACCTACGATCGGGTCAACACTTTCGCCCATGCGTTTGAGCCGGTCAAATCCAGCCAACCGCCCGAGCTCAACAACGGCGAAATCATGGACACCAATTCGCTATTCAAGCAGCGCTTCATCGTCATCGGCTTCGCCTTGGGCCTGGTCGTGCTGACAGCAGCAGCCACACTGATGCAGCGATAGCCAGCAGCCAGCGGCTAGCAGCTGGCAGCTGGCTGCTGGCTGCTGGCAGCTGGCTGCTGGCAGCTGGCTGCTGGCTGCTGGCCACCAAAATGATCGCGCGACAACCCCTCTACGGCAACCTGTTCTTCTACGCAGACGAGGGCCGTCTGCGCGCGATTGTCGAGAGCGCGATTGAAGATGCCAGTCCCAGCCATATTCGCGGCCACATTCACGCGCTCATCGTCCCGCACGGCACCCATCTCGAATGCGGCCCCATCGCCGGCTACGCCTACAAATTGCTGCTTACCTCGCCCCAAACCTGGGACGCAGTCACCCTGTTGGCACCGCAAATCAGCCCGCCCACCGCGCAGGATGCCGGTGCATTGCTGCTCGATCCCGCCGAGATCTACCTCACGCCGTTGGATGCCGCCCCAGTGGATCGCAATCTGGCCGATCAGTTGCGTGTGGCAGGTGTGCCCATCGGGGATGTTCCCGACACCGAACCCATTCTGGAAAGCCAGTTGCCGTTTGTGCAATTGGTGTTGGGCGATGTGCGCGTGCTGCCGTTGCGTGTGTCGGGGTCGCTGAGGCCGGCCACCAGCCTGATTCTTGCAAAACAAGCAGCCCAACTCGGCCTCATCATTGCAGCCGGCAACCTGCCCCAAGGCCAGGAACAAACCGTCGCCCACGCCATCGTCAACATGGACACGCGTGCGTTGGCTGGCGAAACGCCCGCGCACAGCCACAGTGGGCTTGCCGGTCTGTTCCAGCGCGCAAAACCCATTACGTCGACCCCAGACCTCGTTACGATTGCGTTAGCGCTCACCCTGGCCAAAGCGCGCGGGGCCACGCACGTGCATCAGCTTTTTGCAGCCGGCCAGTTCGCCGCCTTTGTGGCCCTAAGCGACTCATAAAATCTTGATCGCGCTCGCATCACCACTTGGGGTGATCTCGGCAGGCCAGGTTCAACTCACTTCTGGCCGTACACGTTGCTATAGCGGTCATATAGCTTGGCCACATCCTCTGGCGCGATAGAGATGACGCCGGTGCCGAGTGTGGCCCCCAGTTTCAAGGCATAGAACGAACTGCGCGCGGCGTCCTCGGCCATCACCGCCGCCTTCACCGCTGCGTCGCCGCTTTTGCCGATCGAGAATAGGCCGTGGTTTTGCATGATCACGGCCTTGCTGGACCCGATCACGCGCAGCATCTCCTGTCCAATCGCCTCATTGCCGATCAGCTCGAAGCCGCCCAGTGGGATCTCACCGCCAAACTCATCGGCCATGCCGGTTAGAAAACAGGGCACTGGCTTGCCCACTGCGGCAAAAGCCGTGGCAAAGGTGCTGTGCGTGTGACAGAAGCCGAACACATCCGGGCGATGTTGATACACATATAAGTGGGTGTGGGTGTCGCTGGAGAATTTGAGCGGGCCATAGACCGCGTGCACACCTGGATCAACGATATTCGCGTCCAGATCGACCACGACCATGTGCTCGGGTTTCATTTCCTCAAAGCGAATGCCGCTGGGTTTGATCACGACCAGCCCCGTGTCGGCATCCCGCGCACTCACATTGCCCATCGTCCACACCACCAGGTTGTAGCGGACCAGTTCGAGATGCAGTTCGTAAACGTGTTGGCGAAGTTCTTCAAGCATGTTAAATCTTAGACGTCGCTAGTGGCCGGCTGTTGGCTGTTGGCTGCTGGTAATGAACCGGGTTGCGAATTAACAACTAAAGATTCTCAACCAGCAACCAGCAACCAGCAGCCAGCAGCCAGCAGCCAGCAGCTACCAGCCCGCCACTCCTCTCATTCATATTTGTAATGTTGAACCAGATGAAAGTCGCTGAAGGGGTAATACACCACCAGCGCGCGGCCAATCAAGTGCGAGTTGTTCACCGGCCCAAAATAGCGGCCGTCTTTGCTGGCACTCCGATTGTCACCCAGCACCAGATATTCACCCGGCCCCAAAATCCACTGGCTCTGCCCACCCGGCAACCCACGGCTGGTGTCTGCGCCAGCGGGTAAATACGGCTCGGGTAGCTCGGTGCCGTTCACAAGGATTTTGTTGTCGCGAATCTCAATCGTGTCGCCCGGCAGACCAATCAGCCGCTTGATCAGGTCAATCGTCGGCTCATCCTGTGACGGCGAGTGCAACACGACCACATCGCCGCGCTGCAACCAGCCCAGCATCGGCGCAATGCGGTCCACCAGCAGCCGTTGATCCTCGTGATAGTTTGGCTCCATGCTGGTGCCGATGATGATGAAGTTGCCGATGGCAAAGCGCGCCACCGTAAAGATCACGGCAAACAACACCACCGTTTCGACGATCTCGCGCAGCACGGCTTTGCCGACACTACGACCCTGAGCGTCGGCCGCTGGCAGGATGACCTGAGCCAGCCCAACAATTGCGGGCGGCATGGTCTCAGCCTCAGTCTCAGTTTGAGGCAAGGCTTCAAACGGCTCATCGGTGGCCATGGAGGTCGGAGCAGGTTCGTCGGCGTTCATACTCTCAAAATGTCTGACTTGTAAAACAAGTCAGACATTTATCCAACTAATAGGTCGTGCCCTGCACCAGGGTAAATGTATTGAGCGGCCAGTAGCGCAGCCACACCCGCCCCACCAGTTTGTCTCGCGTAAAAGGTCCAAATGCGCGCGAGTCGGCGCTGTAGCTGCGGTTGTCGCCCATCAAAAAGAATTCGTTGGGACCCAGCACCCGCGGCAGCACCCCTGGCGAAATGCCACTCTGCGAACTGGCCTCCGGGGCTATATAAGGCTCTTTGATCGGCTGATCGTTGATGTAAACCTGATTCTCTCGAATATCAATCGCCTCGCCCGGCAACCCAATCACCCGCTTGAACAAGTCTTCGCCGCCCTGCTGTGGATGCACCACCACCACATCACCCCGATGCAATCCCAAAAATCGATAAGCCACCTTATCCACGAAAACACGTTGGTTTGGGTAGAAATTGGGCACGGCGCTATCTTGTTGAATGACATAGTTGGCCAGCACCGTCTGCGAGATGGTGACGACGATGACGATGAGCACCAACGTCTCCACCACATCCCGCATCAGGGATTTTGGTTTTGCAGCGGTGACTGGGGCGCTGACACTGGTGCCGTTGGGAGTCGATGGAGACGGGAGGGGCTGTGGCTCGGAAGGGGCCGCGTTCGATTCGGTTCGCATAGTAGGCAGATCACGCGCCCCACTCCGTTCGCACGCTCGGCAAACTGCCCGTGAAGGCCGCGTGCGGAAATGCTACCACTTCCCATAGTCGTCCCTGGGCCGACGCACTGTTGCACCCCGACCTTTCACGATCACGGTTTTATGATGGCCATCCCATGTCGCACCATTTGGAATCTTGCCTGATGGCGATCCGTTTGCGACAACGGCCACAATAATCCTGTTAATCTGCTCACCCGAGATGAGGAGCGATGACACCCTGAATCCACTGGCGATATCTGTACGCGGTGAGAGGCTGCACCTGCTGGCCGAGCGCGCCATCTACTGGCCAGGTCGGCGCACGCTGTTGGTAGCCGATGTCCACTTCGGCAAGGCGGCCACGTTTCAGCATTTTGGGTTGGGCGTGCCAGACGGCGCTGACACTGGCACCACTCGCGATGATCTGGGCCGGCTCACGCATCTCATCGAACACACCGGGGCCGAGCGGCTGGTGGTGCTGGGCGATTTGCTGCACAGCCAACATGGGCAGGCCGCGCATCTGCTGGAGCTGGTCTCGCGATGGCGTTTGCAACACAACGCATTGGAGCTGCTGCTGGTGCGCGGCAACCACGACCGGCGCGCCGGCGATCCACCGGACGACTGGCGCGTGACCTGCGTGGAGCAGCCGTGGCCCGACACACCGTTTTGCTTTCGACATGAGCCGGAGACTGATCCTGGGCCGTCAGCCTGCGGCTATACACTAGCCGGCCACATTCATCCCGCTGTAACGCTCAATGGCCGTGGCAAATTGCAGACGCGCCTACCCTGCTTTGTGTTTGGAGCCAACAGCGGTTTGTTGCCCGCCTTCGGCAGCTTCACCGGCAGCGCCTCGCGCAAACCCAAAACCGGCGAGCGTGTGTTTGTGATCGCGGGCGATGAGGTGGTGCAGGTGTGATGAGGATTTAGGAGACGACGGACGACAACAGCAATCCATACTGCGTCGTCGGCCGCCTGTCATCCGTCGTCTCCCGTCTCTTTCCACATCATCGCCTTCAAGCTCGCTCAAAGTAGCGCGCGCGTTCCCAACTCGTGACGACTTCATCGAACTTGCGCTGCTCGGTGCGAAAGAAATGCAGGTAGTGCTCGACCACATCGGTGCCGAGGGCCTGGCGCGCCCAATCGCTGCGGTCCAACTCGTTGATGGCTTCGGGCAACGAGAACGGCAGGCGAGGCAGGTTGTTCGCGGCGTAGGCGTCGCCGTTGAAAATCGGCGGTGGCTCAATTTTGTTCAACACGCCATCCAGGCCAGCGGCCAGCGTGGCAGCAAAAGCCAGATATGGGTTGGCATCGGCACCGGGCATGCGGCACTCGATGCGCAGCGATTTGCCGTGGCCGACGATGCGGAAGCCGGTGGTGCGGTTGTCGTAGCTGATGGCGATGCGAGTGGGCGCGAACGAGGCCGACTGATAACGCTTCCACGAGGTGGGATACGGCGCATAAAACGCGCTGATCTCGCGAATGTGTTTGATCCAACCGCCCAGAAACCAGCGAAACGTGTCCGAGCCGTGCACCGGCCCATAGGCTTGATCACCGACAAACAACGGCTCATTCTGCGCGTTCCACAGACTGGCGTGAATGTGCATGGACGAGCCGGCATAGCGCTCGTCCCACTTGCTCATGAACGTGACCGCGCATTTGTTTTGCCAGGCAATCTCTTTGGCCGCATGTTTGTAGAGCGCGGTCCAGTCGGACATGGTTAGAAAATCGGAGAAGCGCGTGTTCAACTCGTGCTGGCCCGGCCCCCACTCACCCTTGCTCGACTCCACCGGAATGCCGGATTGTTCGAGGTGCCGGCGCATGGCCCCGACCAGATACTCCTCACGCGTGCCCTGAAAAATATGGTAATCCTCGATGTAGTAGCCGTGCGGCTCCAGATTGGCATAGCCTTTGCGATGGGCCTCTTCATAGGTGTCACGGAAGATGTAGAACTCGACCTCGCCGGCACCTTTGGCCACATAGCCGTGCTCGGCCGCCTTCGCAATTTGCGCCCGCAGCACACTGCGCGGAGCGATGTTCACCGGCACATCCTGCTCCTCATTCAGCACATCGCACAGCACCAGCGCCGTGCGATCCAGCCACGATGCGACGCGCAACGTGCTCACATCTGGCATCATGCGCACATCGCCATAGCCACTGGTCCAGCTGGAGAGTTGATAGCCGGGGATGGGGTCCATCTCCATGTCGCTGGTGAGCAGGTAATCGCAGCCATGCATGCCGCTGCCGAGCACCTCCTCCAGAAAGAAACCGGCCGGCACGCGTTTGCCGATCAGCCGGCCATACATGTCGGGCATGGCCACGATGACGGTGTCTATCGTGCCGGCGTTGATGTGATGCTGGAGCGTTTCGGGGGTGAGGAGACCGCGGGAGATGGGGGTTGGCATTGGATTTATGGGGCGGCTGGCAGCTAGCGGCTGGCAGCTAGCGGCTGGCAGCTAGCGGCTGGTTGCTGGGAATCAGTCG
>JBBQST010000119.1:0-10421 GCA_038213625.1 Thermoflexales bacterium | reverse complement strand
GGATTGGCGCCGATCTCGGCCGTGGTCTTGAGCGAGTTGAAGCCAAGCAGGACGAGTGGGCCAGCCGCAAACAGCAGCAGCACAATCAGGATGACGTAGTTGGGCAGCAGCGAAGGCGTGCGGCTCGATTTTCGCCGTGTCATATCTCCATGCCCCGCCGGCGCAGCGTCACGAAAATGGTGCCAAAAACCATGCAGATCAGGCTGGTGGTCAGGCCAATGGCCGCGGCATAGCCCGCTTCAAACCGGCGAAATGCAGCTTTATAAGTCAATGTGCTCAACACCTCGCTGGCATTGGCCGGGCCGCCGCCAGTCAGAATATTGACATAGTCAAAGGCCAGAAACGAGAAGATAACGGTGATCAACAGCGTGAAGACGAGTGTGGGCCGGATGCCCGGCAAAGTGATATGCACAAACTCCTGCCAGCGGTTGGCGCCCTCCAGCCGCGCGCTCTCGTACAGACTGCGGTCGACCGATTGCATGGCGGCCAGATACAACACCAGCAGATAGCCCCACCAGTGCCAGTTGTCGACAAAGGCCACGCTGTAGAGCGCGGTGCGGGTATCGCCGAGGAACTTGATATCGGCCCACGGCAGGCCCAGATTGGCCAGTTGCACGCCGATGCCGATGCTGGGATTGAGGATGTTGCGCCACACCGCTGCCACCACCACGCTGGCCATCACATACGGAATGAAATAAACGATGCGAAAAAACACCTGCCCACGCCGGACGTGGGCCATGGCATTGGCCCCCAACAGCGCCATCGCAATCGGCACGGTGAGAAACAACCCGCACCAGATCAGGTTATTCAAAAAGGCCTGCCAGAAAATCTCGTCGGTGAACAAACGGCGAAAGTTCTCCAGCCCAATCCATCTGGCATCGCCCAGCCCGGTCCAATCGGTGAAGGCGTAATACACCGCGCTGAGCGATGGCGCGAGAATGACCAGCACATTGAGTAACAGGATCGGCAACAGGAACAACCACGGCTTGACCACGCGCTGAAAGAAGGGCCGTTTGCGGCTCGTGGGTCGGGCAGGGTTTGCAGTCGGGAGGGTCATCATTCAGCGGTCGGCTTCTATCGCGCCGGGATCGGCGGCAATTGATTGTCCTTGGCCTCGGCGGCATAGATCTCTTGCAATTTGCTACTGAACTCGGCCGGCGTCAGCTTGCCGATGAACACGTTATCCATCTGCTCGACGATGAACTGGTCGCTCTTCTGGGGCCAGAACGTCCAGGTGGTGTAGCCGTAGTCGCCGCTCTTGGAAGCCGCGGACATCGCTTCCAGAATGCGGATAAAGCGCGCATCGGTGTCGGCTGGGAAGTCGTCCTTCTTCAGGTCAATCGGCACGAGCCATTCGCCCGGATAGTCGTGGATGATTTTGGCCGCGCGTTTGGCATCGCCATACACCCAGGCCAGCACCTCGGCCACGGCGTCCGTGTTCCTGGCTTTGCTGTTGATCGAGAGCGTCGAACCGACACTGAGTGGGAACGACTGCTCGACGCCGTCGCGCAACGAGGGCATGAGCGCCCACTCCCAATCTTCGGGATGATCCGGGAACTGGGACGATTTGTACTGAAAAGCCCAAGTGCCCGAGAAATCGAATACGCCTTTGCCGCTGGCCAGATCGGCATCGACTTCGGGGAAGTCGGTGGCGAAATAACTTTCCTTGCTGCCGCGAAAGTAACCCTTCTGCATATAGTCGTTCAACAAGGTGATGGACTCGACCAGCAGCGGATCATCCCACTTCGTTTCCTGCTTAAGCGCCTTGTACACCGTGTCGTTGCCGGCATAGTTGGCCCACCACAACGTCACCATCCACTCGTTGACACCGCGCCAGCCGGCGTTGCCGTTCACGAAGGGGAACAACTTTTTGGCTTTAGCCTCCTCGGCGATCTTCTCCAATTCGGCACGCGTGGTGGGCACCTGCCAGCCGTTGTCGGCCAGTGTTTTTTTGTTGTACCACATCACCACGGTTTCGTAGGTGAGGGGCAGGCTATAGAGCTTGCCATCCAGTTTGCCGGCCTCCACGGCCCAGGGAAATATCGTGCTGTCCCAGCCAAACTTTTTGGCGTACTCGTCCAACGGCGCAATGTGGCCGGCGGCGATGTACTCAGCCACAAAGGCCGGACCGGGAGTTTGGATGATGTCGGGACCGGCGCCGGCCTGCACGGCCGTGCGCAACACTTCATCCAGCTTGTCTACAAACTTCATCTCCAGCTCGATATTAGGATGCGCATCGTTGAAGGTCTTGACAAAATTCTCGGTCAATTTGTCTTGATAATCCTCCACGGCCGTCTCGGTCCACCAGGTCACTTTCACTTTCTCGCCACTGGTAGCCGGCGCGGGGGTATCGGACGTTGTGGCACTGGAAGACTGGGTGGCCTGGGGAGCGGCATTCGGGGCCGCGGGTGGCGCCGCGCAGGCACCGGTCACCACGGCCGCGGCAAATGCTATCGACAGTAACTTACTGACTTTCATCTTAGGAAGTCTCCTCTAAAATCAAAACTTAAAATGGATGGGACGATGGAACACCCTGTCAACGCATACAATAGCACCCCAATCCATGCTCGTGCGCAGATTAATGGCAGGTCATTTCCGCTTTTGCTCGACTTTAATACAATCCAGCGCACGACCGCTCCAATAACTGCGTATCATCACGCACAGGCACAAGTGTGCAGCGGTAATCTAGTCATATCAATAGCACGATCTATCTAAAGGAGAATTTCATGGCAAACAATTTTATGGTTGGCGAATCTTTGGTGGGTGAAGGCAATGAGGTCGCACACATCGACCTGCTCATTGGGCCGAAGGATGGCCCGGTGGGAGCCGCTTTTGCCAATTCGTTCGTAGATCAGAAGAAGGGTCACACGGCCCTGCTCGCCGTCGTCACGCCGAACCTGCCTTGCAAACCCGACACCATCATCATCAACAAAGTGACGATGGAGGGCGCGCGCCAGGCCGTGCAGATGTTCGGACCGGCCCAGGCGGCCGTAGCCCGCGCGGTCATGGACTCGGTGAAGGAAGGCGTGATCTCACAATCGGATGCCGAGAACATGTGCATCATCGTCGGTATCTTCATTCACTGGCAGGCCGCCGATGACAAAAAGATTTTCGACTACAACTACCAGGCCACCAAGGAGTCCATCGCGCGCGCCTTGAAGGGCGAGCCGAAAGTGGCCGATGTGTTGAAGCAGTATGAATCCGCCCGGCACCCGTTCGCCAGCGGCGCCGAGAACAAGTAAGACGGCACGCGGTGGCGGAGTCATCCGTCGGCACGCTCGACTGTGAACAGTCAAGCTCAAAAATAAAGCCTCTCCAAGGCTAAGAAAATCGATCAGCCTCGAAGAGGCTTTGTTTTTGAGCACGGCGCTTCATCGCCCTGCGAACATGGCCAAATCGGCCCAGACCCTACAAGTGTTACCTACCTAATATGGCCGACAAACCCAAGGTCTACATACTCGAAGAAATCCAGGTCAAACTCACCGAGCTTGAACTGACCGATTGGTACATGGACGACGGCTGGTTACGGCGCAAATACAACACCGATGGGTGGCAGGCCACACTGATGGCGGTCAATGCCATCGGCTATTTGTGCGAGGCGGCCTGGCACCACGCCGATCTATCCGTGACCTGGGGCAAGGTGTGGGTAAAGTTGAAAACCCACGACGCCGGCGGTATCACCGATCTGGATTTCGCCCTGGCGCGCAAGATCGAAGAGGTGGTGTTGTGGCGGCCAGAGCCCGGTGGGCCTTTGGAAGGCACGCCCAACAAGTTTGTGTTTAGCAAAAAGTAAAATTTTCATGAAGAAGCTGTTGATCCAACTCGACACCGATAAACACCCCAGCACGTTCGACCGGATTGTGGCGTATGACGCCGGCGTGGATGAAGTGCTCAGCTACAGCAACATCGTCGTCGGCGATGTGAAGGGCCTGGCCCAAAGCGCCTTCTTCACTCGCGGCCTCAATGACCTGAAGAACACCGCCATCTGGGTCGGCGGCTCTGATGTGACGCAGGGCGAGCAGGTGCTGGCCGAGGCACAGGCCTCGTTCTTCGGGCCGTTTCGGGTGTCGCTGATGTTGGACTCGAATGGGTGCAACACGACGGCTGCAACTGCAATTGCCAAGTTGAAGAAGGGTCAGGAACTGGCCGGCAAGAAAGCCGTGGTGCTGGGTCTGGGCGCGGTGGGACTGCGTGCGGCGGCCCTGTTGTTGCAGGAAGGCTGCCACGTCACCGCCGCCTCAATCCGGCGCGTGCTAGCCGGCGCAACTGCCGGTGGCGCAGCTGCCGGGGGCGAACCCGCCAGCGGCAATGCAGTCCGTAGCGCACCCTCCAAAAGCGTTGAAAACGCGCGGCGCATTTCTGGCTTGCAGGTGGAAGAGGCGGGCGACCGGGCCGAGATGGAAGCGCTGATGGAGGGGGCCGAGATCGCGGTGTGCTCGGGGCCGGCCAACGCGCAGGTGCTGCCCAAAGCATTCTGGGCCGCGCACCCCACCCTCAAAATGCTGGTCGATTTCAATGCCGCTGAGCCGTTGGGTATCGAGGGCATCAAGGCCAGCGACGACATGAAGGAGCGCGAAGGCAAATTGATTTTGGGGCCGCTCGGCATCGGCAATACCAAGATGAAGGTGCACAAGGCCTGCATTGCCAAACTGTTCGAGAGCAACGATCAGATCTTTGACGTCCAGCGCGTGTACGAAGTGGCCGGCGAGATGGTGTAGTGCCAGCACCAAACCTGGCGGCACCAACTCTGGCGGCACCAAATCCAGTTGCGCCAAACCCGGCCGGGCCAATATTGCTCGTCGGCTACACCATGCGCATGTTGGCTGAGCTGGCTGTGAAAGCCGGCTACACCGTCATCGCCCTGGACTACTTCGGCGATTCTGATTTGCGCGCGATTGCTCCGAGTGTGTCACTGCTACGGGACTTTGCAGGTGCGCCGTATGAGCCCGCTGCGCTGGTCGAGGCCGCGCGCACACTGGCCGCCCCTGCCATCGCCTACGGGGCCAGCTTTGAAAATCATCCCGCGTTGGTGGCGCAACTGGCCCAGGGCCGGCAATTGCTGGGCAATTTCCCTGGAACACTGACCCAGGTGCGCGACTCATTCCAGCTCGCCAGAGCGCTGCAAGCCGGCGGTTTTGCTTTTCCACACACCCGCCGCGAGCCGCCAGCCACCTTCGAGTTTGGCCCAGACCGGCACTGGCTATGGAAGCCGTTGCGCAGCGGCGGCGGACACAGCGTCCGCGAGATCCGATTTGATGATGTTGCCCCACCCGATCAAACCGGCATCTGGCAGGAGAAGTTGGAAGGGCTGGTGTGCTCGGCAACATTTGTGGCCGATGGAGAACGCGCGGTCTTGCTGGGGCTCACTGAGCAACTGGTCGGCATGGACGCATTTGGCGCATCGGCATTTCGTTGGTGTGGCAATGTGATGCCGCCGCGCTTGCCAACTGCCGACATCGTCCACATGATGCGTGAAGCTGCGGCGATTGCAAACCACTTGACTCACAGGTTCGCGCTGCGCGGCCTAAACGGCATCGACTTCATCTGGCACGCCAGCCATGTTTGGACGATCGAAGTCAACCCCCGCCCCACAGCAGCGGCCGAGCTGATCGATCGTGCCTATGACCTGCGCATTTTTGATATGCATGTGAAGGCGTGCCGTGGCACGTTGGTGGACTTTGCGCTGGCACAGGCCTGGCAGGATGCGCCGGCCGTGGGCAAGGCCGTTTTGTTTGCAGCCGAACACGATGTGAATGCCGGCGACACCACCGGCTGGTTCGCACGCAACATTCGCGACGTGCCGCACCCGCATGAGCCTATTTCCAAACGCCATCCCATCTGCACGCTACTGGCCGAAGGTGGAGATGCCGATGAAGTGCTGCACAAATTGCACGCGATTGCCGCTGACATTAGAATGGAATTGCGGACACCATCATGAGCAATTCTGCTTCCAGCATTTCACGTAGTGTGAGAAACGCCACCTGCACCTTCTGCGGCTGTTTGTGCGACGACATCCACCTGACAATTCAGGGTGATGAGAGTGATAAGGGTGTTGAGAGTGCCGAAGGTGTTGCAAACGGCGAACGCATTACCCACGCCGAAAACGCATGCGCATTGGGCAAAACCTGGTTCGAGGCCAGTTCCATCCCTGTGAATCCGTCGGCCCCCAGTGCATCGATCAAAGGCCGTGAAGTAGACCTTGCCCAAGCCGTTGATGTGGCCGCACAATTGTTGGCAGGCGCGCGCGCGCCTTTAATTTATGGCTTGCGCGACACCACATGCGAGACTCAGCAACAAGCTGTGGCGCTGGCCGATTTGATCGGGGCCGGCATTGACACAGCGGGTGCAAAGGGAATGGCGCGCAATGCCTTTTTGGATGGCGGCGAAAGCGGCGCGACATTGGGCGAGGTTCGCAACCGGGCCGACCTGATCGTGTATTGGGGCAGCAATCCCGAAGTGTCACAGCCCAGGCACATGAGCCGACATGTGATGCCGCCCGGACTACTGGTGCCGAACGGCCGCAGTGATCGCACGGTGGTGGTGATCGATGTGCGCCGCACGGCCACAGCCGAGGCCGCTGATATTTTTGTGCAAGTGAAGCCAGACAGTGATTTTGAATTGATCTGGGCTTTACGCGCTTTGCTGAAGGGCAAGTCGATTGGTGACAACATTGAAGAAGCAACCGGTGTGTCATTGACGACGTTGCAAGACCTGGCCGCACGCATGAAGCAATGCCGCTTCGGTGTGTTGTTTTATGGGCCTGGGCTCACGAAGAATGGACAACACTTCTACGCAAGTGCACTACAGACGTTGACGGTTGAACTGAACGATCACGCCCATTTTGTAGCGCGGCCCATGCGCAGTGGCGGGAATCCCGGCGGCGCTGAAAATGTGTTGACGTGGCAGACCAGTTACCCTTTTGCGGTGGACTTTAGCCACGGCTACCCCCGCTTTAACCCCGGCGAATTTAGCGCGGCCGATGTTCTCGCCCGCGGTGAGGTCGATGCCGCCTTGATCATCGCGGCTGATCCCGAAACACACCTGCCACAAGCGGCATTAACGCGGCTGGCCCAAATTCCGCACATCGTGCTGAGCGCCAACCCGACGGCGTTTTCATCTGCCGCCAGCGTGACATTTACCACCGCGACGTATGGGATTCACACGGCCGGCACGGTCTATCGAAATGATGGCGTTACATTGAGATTGCGGCCGGCGCTCTCGTCGCCCTACCCCAGCGATGAAAGTATTCTGCTGGCGATTCAAGAACAAATTCTTAATTTGCAGCAGTGACGAGTATTGGTCACTAGTAGTCTGTCAAAGCAAAAACTTTAAGTTGTCCCAAGGGCGAACCTGAGACTTGATGGAAACGATTAACCTAAGCCATCATTCCCGCGGAGGCGGGAATCTAGGCGTAACCCCACCGTGCCCGTGGTTGGCAGGTCTGGATTCCCGCCTCCGCGGGAATGACGTGGTTACGTAAAGACTTTCCTTTGACAGACTAACAGGATCTGAATTGGGTATGCAAATGGCCGCTCTGCTTTGATCCCTTAAATCTGCGTCATCCGCGTGCTAATTCCGAATTTTGTAACCACAGCCTGTCAGTCAATTTATTCATGTGCAATTCACATTGGTCTTCCGAAGCGGCGCCACAGGATGCGGGGTTGATGGCCCAGGATGACGCGGTAGCGCGCCAGGCCGAGGCGCATGTGCTGGCGCACGGCCTCGCCACGGCGCACAAGGACATTCGCATCGTGAATGGCCGCGTGCACGACCCCATCAACAACATCGACGGCGAGCTGCGCGATGTGTGCATTCGCGACGGCAGGATTGTGGCCGAGGTGGGTCCGGACGCCCGGCGCGTGGATGCGCATGGCATGGTAATCCTGCCGGGCGGGGTCGATATGCACTCGCACATTGCCGGGCCCAAAGTGAACATGGCCCGCCGCATGATGCTGGAGGACCACCGCCAGGATGCACATCCGCGCCGTGCACACATGCGCTCCGGCACGGGCGGGGCAGTGCCGTCCACCTTTGCCACGGGATATCGCTACGCCATGCTCGGCTACACCACGGTGATGGATGCGGCGGTGCCGCCGTTGGGCGCGCGACAGGCGTTGCAGGAATTGCACGACACGCCGATCGTGGACAAGGGCTATTTCATTCTGATGGGCAACAACCAGTTGTTGTTCAAGCTGATCAAGGAAGGCCGGCGTGCTGAGATTCGCGACACGGTGGCATGGTGGTTGAACGCGACCAAGGGCTACACCACCAAGCTGGTCAACCCCGGCGGCGTGGAAATGTGGAAGCGCGGCAACCGCAATATCACCGGCATGGACGAGGAGGTCGAGGGTTTTGGCGTCACCGCGCGCCAGATTATTCAGGCACTGGCCGAGGCGGTGAACGGACTGGGGTTGCCGCATCCGATTCACCTGCACTGCAATAATCTGGGCGTCACCGGCAACTACACCACTACGCTGGACTCGATGCGCAGCCTCGCCGGCCAACGCGCACATCTGGCGCATATTCAGTTCCACTCCTATGGCGGCAAAGCCGGTGGCCGGCCCACCTCCAGAGCGCGTGAGATTGCCGAGTATGTGAATGAACACCCCGAGATCAGCGCGGATGTGGGCCAGGTGATGTTTGGCCAGGCTGTGACAATGACAGCGGATGCGCCGGTCTCGTACATGCTGCACAAGATCACCAGCAACACCTGGATCAACTCTGACGTGGAGCAGGAGAGCGGCTGCGGCATCATGCCGTTTGTGTATCAGGACAAAAACTATGTGCATGCGCTGCAATGGGGCATCGGCCTGGAGCTATTCCTGCTGAGCAAGGACCCGTGGCGAATGGTGCTGTCGACCGATCACCCCAACGGCGGCTCATTCATGAGCTACCCGCGCCTGATTCGCCTGTTGATGGATCGCGAGTTTCGCAACGAGCAAATTCGCGCGGTGAATCAGGCGGCTATGAAGCGGACGCAACTGCTGGACAACCTGGAACGTGAATACACCTTGCAGGAAATCACGATCATCACCCGCGCCGGCCCGGCCAAATTACTCGGGTTAAAAGACAAGGGCCATCTGGGTGTGGGGGCCGATGCCGACATCACGATCTACGAGATGAAAGACGACAAGGAGGCGATGTTCAATTCGCCACGCTACGTCATCAAAGATGGAGACGTGATCATCGAAGACGGCGAGTTTCGCCACGACCTGAACACCGGAATAGAGGGCCGGGTGTTGCATGTGGCGCCAGATTATGACCCTGAGATCGAACGGGTCATTCGCCCATTTTTTGACGAGTTTTACAGCATGCAATACGAGAACTATTCGGTGGGTGATCAGTATCTGGGCAAACATCAGGTGGTGGCGTGCCATGGCTGATGCACTCGTTGTGGGCAATACTACCGTCGTGGACACATTCGCCGAGGCGTTTGGCATGTCGGCGGCACGCGTCATCATCACCGCGGCCACGCCGTATTGGGCCATGACCTCGGCCCAATCCATGACCGGCTTTGCCACCTCGGTGATTGGCTGCAAGACCGAAGCCGGCATTGAGCGCGAGCTCTCGCCCGACGAGACACCGGATGGCCGGCCAGGTGTCAGCGTGTTGCTGTTTTCATTCGACACCGAAGGGGTGGGCAAACGGCTGGTGGAGCGAGTCGGCCAGTGTGTGCTGACCTGCGCGACCACCTCCTGCTTCAACGGCTTGCACGGCGCGGCCGCGCGCAAGTGGACGGATGTGGGCGGGCAATTGCGCTTCTTCGGCGACGGCTACCAGATCAGCAAACAACTGGGGGGACGCCGCTTTTGGCGCGTGCCAGTGATGGACGGCGAGTTTGTGGTGGAGGAAATGTTCGGCGTGACCAAGGCCGTCGGCGGCGGCAACCTCATCATCATGGGCCGCGACCTGACCGCGACATTGAACGCGACCCAGGCGGCCGTGTTGGCCATGCGCAAGTTGCCGGATGTGATCCTGCCTTTCCCAGGCGGCATGGTGCGCAGCGGCAGCAAGGTCGGCTCCAAATATAAGTTTCTATCCGCCTCGACCAACCAGGCCTATTGCCCCACCCTGCGCGGGTTTGTGCCAAGCACAGATGTGCCGGATGGGGTGAACTGCATTTTGGAAATCGTGGTGAATGGCTTGAGCGCCGGAGCCATCGAAGCGGCCATGCGCGACGGCATTCTTGCGGCAGCTGAGGCGGGTGCGATGCACATCACGGCCGGCAACTACGGCGGCAAGCTGGGGCAGTTCAAGTTTGGGCTGCATGAGCTGCTGGAGCAGAAGCAGAGTGCGGTGCCTGCAGCCGAATCGGCCTAGCATTTGTGAATAAGCATTTGCTCTCTATGATTACGCAAAGCATCCTGAGCGGAGGGGCCGTGCAAACCATGACAAACGCGCTGCCAATTTGGCACCGCAGT
>JBBQST010000118.1:0-10457 GCA_038213625.1 Thermoflexales bacterium | reverse complement strand
TTCAGGACCAGCCGCCAGCCGCCAGCCGCCAGCGGCCTCAGCATCGCAACACAATTTACCAAGAGGATTCAAGCTCAAGAGAGGGAGGAGTTGAATGCGAATCACAAAAGCTCAACCGCACGTGATCGTGCAAGGCAAACCCGTGGTGGTGTCCAAGACCACGACGCAATACGACCAACAGTGGTGGATCGTGACGGCGACGATGCTCATCGTCGACGCATTCATGGTGTGGCTGGGTCTCACCCTGGCCTATACCTTTCGCATCGAGTGGCTGGATTACGCCGCACCGGCCGGGTTTAGCCCCAATAGCTACTCGCTGCTGACTGTGCTCAGCCTGCCGTTGTTTCTGCTGTTGTTTCGCATCCACGGCCTGTATGACCGCGACAATCTGCTCGGCGGTGTGACCGAATATCGGTTCATGGCCCGGGCCGTGTTCGACGGCATCATCTTCATCATCCTGACCTCGTTTATTTTGCGGGATCAGTTCACCGACATTTCGCGCGGCTGGCTGTTGGCCGCTCTGTTCATCACCACCGTCCTGATGATGGTGGAGCGATTTGTGCTGCGCCAGATCTTCAATGGTCTGCGCCGGCGCGGCTGGCTGATGGCGCGCGCCATCATCGTCGGTGCCAACGATCAGGGTGTGGCCATGGCCGACCTGTGGCGCAAAGACAAGGCCCATGGCATGAATGTGCTGGGCTTCCTCGACGACTTCAAACCCATCGGCACCGAAGTGGTGGGCGGCCTCAAAGTCATCGGCCGGCCGACCGCGCTCAAGCGCATGGCCCGCGAAACAGGCGCGCATGAAGTGATCGTGGTTCCCAGCGCCGTGGCCTGGGAGACCTACGAGGAGATCATCAGCACCGCCTCACTGCCCAACGAATACACACTGCGCCTGTCCACCGGCTTCTACGAGACACTGGCCAACGGCATCACCATCACCAACAATACCGCCATGCCATTGATGACGATCAACGAGGCGCGCCTGGTCGGCATTGACGCCATGTTGAAGCGCACCTTCGATCTGACACTGCTGGCTCTGGCGGCAGTGCCCGCCATCGTGTTATCGGCCTTTGTGACCATTAATTTGAAACTGATGGGCAAGAAGGTGCTGGCCGGCTACCAGACCATTGGCGAGAGCGGCAAAGTCTTCACCATGTGGAAGTTCAACACATGTTTCGCCAGCCACTCGGGCAGCATCAGCAGCTTCGACCGGCCGGTCGAGACCCAGAGCGTCGACAAGATCACCTGGCTGGATAGCGTGCTATACCGCTCCGGCATGGACAAACTGCCCCAATTGTGGAATGTATTGGTGGATGAGATGAGTGTGGTCGGCCCGCGCCCGCGCGTCGTTGGCAGCTCGGCCATCGATTCACGCACCATGCCCAGCCTGCAAGCCGTGCAGCCTGGCGTCATTGGCCCCTGGTCCATCAGCCCGGCCTACCCTGCACCCGCCGACGAATTGCGCGACGAGTTGAGCTATGTTCGCAAGTGGACGATCTGGCTGGATGCACAACTTGCTATCATTACCGTTCTGAGCATCTTCACCATCTCCAAACATGCCCGCCCCGATTTGGGCGTCACAGTTGAGTCTGAAGCGGCTCCGAAACCATCGCCAACTACACTACCGCCAAATTAATTTCAATTATCTGGAGCAACCGCCTGCATGAGCGACATCGACAACACTTCACAAACGGCCATTTCGGTCAGCGAACACATCAACCAATATTTGGACGAGGTCGGGCGCGGCATTGCCGCGCTCGATCGCGGCGTTTTGCAACAGGTCGCCGAGGCCCTGATCTCGGCCTGGCGCGACGGCCGGCAGGTATTCATCATGGGCAACGGCGGCAGCGCGTCCACCGCCTCGCACATGGCCCTCGACCTCAACAAGATGACCTCGATCCCGGGCCAGCCGCGCATGCGGGTGATCTCGCTGACCGACAACACGGGTTGGATCATGGCGCTGGGCAACGACATCTCGTTTGATGCGGTGTTTGCCGAGCAACTGCACAACCTGTGCCAGCCCGGCGATCTGATCATCGCCATCTCGTGCAGCGGCAACAGCAAGAACGTGCTCGAAGCGCTCAAGGTCGCCAGGGCCATGAACTGCCCCACGATCGGATTCACGGGCGACAAGGGTGGCAAGATCAAAGACCTGGTCGATGTGTGCCTGTTCGCGCCGGTATCCCTGATCGGCCAGCAGGAAGATGTCCACGTCGTGGTCAACCACATCATGGTCAGCGCCATGCATATGGTAATTTCATCAGTGGCGGCTCAGGCACTGAAACCCGTAAAAGCAGCCATTCTGGCGGCCGGTGAAGGCACCCGCCTGCGACCACTCACCCTGGACAAGCCCAAACCCATGGTGCCGATTGCGGGCAAGCCTCTGCTGGAGCACACCGTGCAATGGCTGGAGCGGCACGGCCTGCGCCATGTGGCCATGAACCTGAACTACAAGCCCGAGGCCATCGAGCAGCACTTTGGCGACGGCTCGAAATATGGTGTGAATATCGTTTATTCGCACGAAAGCACCATTTTGGGCACCGCCGGCGGCGTGCTAAAAATGAGCCACGCCCTCAAAGATGCGACTGCGCCGCTGATCGTGATCTATGGCGATGTGCTCACTGATCTGGATCTGAATGCACTTCTGCGCGAGCACCGCAAAAATGTGGCGCGCGACCCCAAAACCGGCCTGACCCTGGCGCTTTATCCAGTGCCAAACCCGACTGAAGTGGGTCTGGTCGATATGGACAGCACCGGCAAAATCACGCGCTTCGTCGAAAAGCCCAAGGCCGAGGACGTTTTCACCAATCTGGCCAACGCCGGCATCTTCGTGGCCGAGCCGAGTGTGCTGGCCTCAATTCCAGCCGACACCTTTTACGACTTTGGCTTGCATCTGTTTCCCAAACTCTTGCAGGACGGTGTGCCGATGTATGGCTGGGTGATTCCTTCGGGCACCTATCTGCTCGATATTGGCTCCCCGGAGAAGTATGCCCAAGCCAATCAGGAATGGCCGAGACACGCGATGTAGCCCAACTCGGAAACTTGTGGCATTTAAGGTCGCAGGATTCTGCAAGTCTTACGACTACCTCATAGGGGGATCTTCATGCCACAACGCTCAAACAGTCATGACATCGCCGTAAACCAGTCTGCATCATCCATGCCGGGTCTCGTTTTTGGGGCTCGGCGAGCCATTTTTCTCGATCGGGATGGCGTTATCAACCAGAATCGGCCCGACCATGTGAAGTCCTGGTCCGAGTTCGTTTTTGAGACGAATGTACTACCCGCGCTTGCCCGGTTGGCCAGTCTGCACCTGCCCATCATTGTCATTACCAATCAGGCATGCATTGGCCGGGGCCTGGTCGGGCAAGAGGTGGTCGAGGATATTCACCGGCGCATGGTGGTTGCGGTTGAAAAAGCAGGGGGTCGAATCGACCACGTGCTGTATTGCCCTCATCACCCCAGCGAGGAATGCGCGTGCCGCAAGCCCAAACCGGGTATGCTGCTCGAAGCGGCCCAACGGTGGAATCTGGATTTGTCGCGCAGCTTCCTGGTGGGAGACGCGATCACAGATATTCAGGCCGGTTGGGCCGTGGGTTGCAACACGGTTTTGGTGAAATCGGGCCGTGGCGCTCAACAGTGGGCGGCCTTGCAGCAAGGCGCCTTGCAGCAAGGCGAGCTCCAGCAACAGGGCGGCTATCCTGGCGATATTGTGTTTAACGTCGCTGAAGGGCTGGGTGCTGCCGCATATTGGATCACTCAGCAATTGGCGTATGAGCAACTTGAGCATGCGTTGCACCAGGCTGTGCCCCAACTGGCAATAGAAGCTTAAGTCACAGTGCACCAACACTTTTGAGCGATACGCATTGCAGCGTAACACTCAGCAAGTATTTGGCCAGCGCTTAGCCAGTCTTTAACCTGGCGACTTTATAAAAGGAATTTGAATGGAACAGCGAAGCAATGCAGAACTGAGACAGCACTTCAACGCAGCCCTTAAATGGTGGTGGCTGATCCTGATTGTGACGGCGGTGGCCGGCATCAGTGCGTATCTGATCTCCCAGGCGACGCCGAAAACGTATCAGGCTCGCTCTACGCTCATGATCGGCTCGTCGATTCAGTCGGCGAACCCGGACCCGAACTCGATCGGCCTGGCCGAGGTGCTGGCTCAGAACTATGCCGATATCGTCACGCGCGAGCCGGTGCTACGCAAGACGCTGGATGCGCTCAAGCTCACAGACTGGGACACCGAGATGCTGAAAGGCGTGGTGAGCACGCATGTGGTTCCCAACTCAGCCCTGTTGGAAATCAGCGTGATCGATACGGACCCGACCCGCGCCAAGGTGCTGGCCGAGGAAATCTCGAATCAATTGATCCTGCAGAGCCCGGCCGCCAGCGATGCCGCGCGTCAGGGTGAGCGTCTGACCATCCTGGGCGAAATCGAGGACATCAAAGTCAACATTCGCACGGCCCGCGATGATCTGCTGAATCAGAACGATGAGATTGCCAAGGCTACCAGCTCGCGGCAGGCGCAGGAAGCGCGCCGCAAGCAGGAGACGCTACAGGCCCAGATCACCACCTGGCAGACCACCTATGCCTCACTGTTGCAGAGTTTGCAGATCGGCTCCCCTAACACCATCGCCATCATCGAGCCGCCGATCGTTCCCTCAGTCCCCATCGGCCCGCGCGTCCCGCAAAATGTGTTGCTGGCTGTCGCGATTGGGTTTTTGCTGGCAGTGGCTGCCGCGTTGCTGATCGAGGCATTGGATGACACACTGAAGACGCCCGACGACGTGCGCAATCTGGTCAACCTGTCGCCGATGGGCACCATCACCCGCATCGACACCGGCGATACTTATCCCGATAAGTTGGTCGTCTCCAAATTCCCACTCTCCAGCGCGGCCGAGGCCTACCGCATTTTGCGAACCAACTTGCAATTCAAGATGGTTGAGCGGTCGATTCGTTCGCTCATGGTCACCAGCACGCAGCCGATGGAAGGCAAGAGCGTGACCACGGCCAACCTGGCCGCCGTGTTGGCTCAGAGCGGCAAAAAAGTGATTCTGGTCGATGCCGACCTGCGCCGGCCTACTCAGCATCGCGTGTTCGAGCTCAGCAACAGCACAGGGCTAACAGGTGCATTACTGGAGCGCAGCGCGAATTTGAACGAGTTTATGCGCGAGGATGTGCTGGACAATCTCAGCGTCATGTCGTCGGGGCCGCTGCCGCCCAACCCCTCGGAGTTGCTGGGCAGCAAACGCATGGCCGAGCTGATCGCGCAATTGCAAACCCAGTGCGACATTGTGATTTTTGACACGCCGCCGGTCATGAGCGTGGCCGATGCCAGCGCACTGGCCAGCCAGGTGGATGGCGTGTTGCTGGTGGTCGATAGCGGCCACACCCGCCGCAAGATGGCGCGTCTGTCCTATGAGGCCCTGGCCGCGGTCGGTGCCAACGTGCTCGGCGTCGTGCTCAACCGTGTCGCGCTGCGAGGCAAGGATTCGTCCTACACCTATTACTACCCGCAACGCAAGGACAACGAGCAGCCTGCATCGAAGAACCGGCCCAAGAAGGCAGGCGGCAATTTACTAAAAGACGGCTCCAACCCGGTCAAGCCGACCAGCGTGGCCACCAAGCCCAGCTTCAACCAGTCTACCAACGGCACCCACACCAATGGAACGCAAAAGTCGATTGAGCGGCAGAGTTCTTGAGGAAGTGGCTGGTTGTTAGTGGTGAGTGATTAGTGATTAGTAAGAGGGTCACTCGTTTTTGAGTGGCCCTCTTTTTTATTTTTCGTGCAAGTGCATCTGGCCGGCGCTGAGGTCTTGCACGGCTTGGGCAAATGCGGACACGTCGTCCTCGATGAAGGTGAGTGCGAGTGTGACATGGGCAGCAAAATCTTCGCTGTTGATCTCGCCGTGGTGGATGTTGATGAGGCGCTTGATCTGATCGTAGCGCGCATACGGCATCTCGAGCGTGAATGACTTGCGCTCCACCCGTTCGGCACGCGGTAGCACGTCCAGAGCCGCCTTGAGCGCGCCGCTGAAGGCACGCACCAACCCACCCGTGCCCAGTTTGGTGCCGCCGAAATAACGCGTGACTACGGCCGCCACATCACCCAAACCACTGCCCTGCAGCACAGCCAGCATGGGTTTGCCCGCGGTGCCGCCGGGTTCGCCGCCATCATTGCAGCCATCGGTCACGCTGGCGCCAAAGCCCACGTGGTAGGCATAGGCATGCGAACTGGCATCGGCCAGCTCGGCTTTCACCCGCTTGATGAAGTGCTGGGCCTCTTCGGCCGTGCGCGCCTCGGCAACCGTGCACACAAAGCGCGAGTTCACCACGGTCGTCTCGACCCGGGTTTCCTGGGCGGGGATGGGGTAGCGTGGGCTGCTCATGCGGACGCTACTTTACCGCGTGTTCAAGCGTCAGATCGTGCACGTGACACGTTTGACGTGCACGTGCACGATCTGACGCTTGAAGTGTTCCCTATCCCAACACAACCCGGGCAAGCCCAACCAGCAGGCCGCCCAACACCAGCCAGTGTGCATCTACTTTGAAGCGCAGCAGGGCAATCAGTGCCGCGGCGCAGATCACAATGGTTAGAGGATCGATCAGCGCATCACCTGCCAGTTGGGCCGCGGCCAGTGTAATGCTGGCTACAACCGCAACATTGACGCCGCGCAGAAAGATGCGCACCTGGCCCATCTGCTTGAGTTTGCCAAGCAACTTGTTTTCCAGGATCACAAAGACAAAGGCCGGCGCAAAAATACCCACGGTTGCGGCAATGGCACCAGCCCAGCCGGCCACCAGATAGCCCACAAACGTGGCCGTGGTAAATACGGGGCCGGGCGTGGCCTGTCCAATCGCGATGGCGTCCAGAAGTTGCTGCTGAGTCAGCCAGCCCAGGTTGCGCACCACCTCCTGCTGTAAGATGCCGATCAGCGCAAACCCGCCGCCGTAGATCAGCATGCCAATTTTGAGAAAGGTGAGGAACACGGCACCCGTTGAGGCAATGGCCGCGGCGGTCTGAACCGCGGCGGTCTGAACCGCGGCAGCGTTCAACCCGAAGTTAATCCCCCAGATCGCGATGGCGTTGTAAGTGGAGACGGTCTTGAGCCCCAGCAACACAAACCCGGCGATTAGGAAGATCAGGATGACATCGATCGGCACCAGCATGATGGCAACCAATGACGCCGCCAGCAATGCCCACTCCCGCCAACCTTGCAGCATCGGCCGGCCCAGTTGTGCCGTGCCATACACCACCAGCGCCAGTGCCACCGGCTTGATGCCATACAGCAGCTGCTGGAACTGAGCCAGGCTACCTAAATTGACATAGGCGACGGATAACCCCAGCACGATCACAAACGCGGGGACGATAAAACTGACACCGGAAGCGACGGCCCCGGCCACGCCACGCAGACGATAGCCGATGTAGATGGCCATCTCGGTTGAGGTAGGGCCGGGGATCAAATTGGCCGTGGCCAGATCATCGTTGAATTGCTCCGCCGTCAGCCATTTACGCTTGCCCACTAGATCGGCCTGCATGATGGCGATATGGGCCGGCGGTCCACCAAAGCCGATCAGGCCCAGTTTGAGAAAGTAGCCGATTATGCGTAAGATGCTGATGTGGATTGTCATTTTTGTGCTCTGCACAAACTGTGCCATACCACCATCTTACTAACCTCACTGCGCGGCTGATAATCTTGACTTAGCATTGCAAAGAATCGAACTGCCTGGTAGTCCTGATTCATACAAACCGTTTCAGATCGCTATTGAACTATGAACACAATCGTATTGAACGAACCCTTCAAATTCTCGTTGATCGATAGTGTGAAGCCAGCGACCATATCCGCCGGCGAAGCACTGGTGCGCGTGCACCGCGTCGGCGTGTGCGGCACCGATTTGCATGCCTTCCGTGGCCGGCAACCGTTCTTCAGCTACCCGCGCATCTTGGGACACGAGTTGGGCGTGGAGGTGGTGGAGATCGGCCCAGGAAGCGCGCCAGGCAACGTTCAAGTGGGCGACCGCTGCTCGGTCGAGCCGTATCTAAATTGCGGCACCTGCATTGCCTGCCGCAACGGCAAGACCAATTGCTGCATCAATCTGAAAGTGCTGGGCGTGCACACCGACGGCGGCATGCGCGAATACATCACAGTGCCGCTGCATAAACTCCACAAGTCCGAGGTGCTCGCGTATGAGCAACTGGCCCTGGTCGAGACACTGGGCATCGGCGCGCATGCGGTGGACCGCGCGCAACTGCGGCCGCAGGAGTGGGTGCTGGTGATCGGAGCCGGGCCGATTGGCCTGTCGGTGATTCAATTTGTCCAACTCATCACTCCTAACGTGATCGTGATGGATGTGAGCGAACAACGGCTGGCCTTTTGCAAACAGCAACTCAATGTGCCGCATCTGATTCAGGTCGGGCCGGACACCGCCCCATTAGAGCAACTGGAAGCACTGACGAACGGCGACCTGCCGACGGCCGTGTTCGATGCCACCGGCAGTGTGCAGTCGATGAACGGCGCGTTTCAGTATGTCGCGCACGGCGGCAAACTGATCTTCGTAGGGTTGGTGCAAGCCGATGTCACCTTCAACGACCCGTTCTTTCACCGCCGCGAAATTACCCTGCTGTCCTCGCGAAATGCGCTCAGCAAGGATTTCCCGCGCATCATTGGGCTCATCGAATCGGGCCGGGTCGATACCCAGCCCTGGGTCACGCACCGCGCACACGTCACAGACATGATCGGTCAGTTCGATGGCTGGTTGAAGCCAGACACCGGCGTCATCAAAGCTGTGGTGTCGTTTGATTAGGCAGTGACCGGAATAGCTTGACCTAATATCTTGACCTATATGTCAGACATCTTGGTGATCGAAACCACAACGGGTTCGCTTACTGAGATGTCTGACCTAGCGCTTGCTAGTGCCTGGGCCGGGTGAGCACCAGCACAACCAAAATCACCGCCATGGCGCTGAGACAGACCAAGCTGAGTAAAACGACGCCGTCTGATCCAGTGCCGGGCATGATTATGATTGAGGTTGTCTTCTATTTGAGGACTTAAAGGATATCGTCGCCCTTAATCACCTCTTCCACATCTTCGTCTTCGGCCGCAATCGCAAAGGGCGCAGGTGCAGCCTCAGCAGCTTGGCCCGCCGGCGTCTCCTCCCACTTGGGCGGCTTGATCACTGCGCGGGCAAAGATGAGAAAGCCGGTGTGCGCGATCATGCGGTCGCGCGGCCGCAGTCGGTCGGCCACAGGTTTGTAGCCGCGCGTAATCACTTCCTCGACCTCGATCAGCCCAAATTCGTTTCGATCAAGCTCGCGCAAAATCTCCTGCACCTGATTGGTGGTCGGCACCAGTGAGCCAAAGAAGCCGCCATCCTTGAGCACGGCCCGCGCTTGCGCAATGCAGGTTTGTGGGGCCGGCATATCCAAAAACACCGCGTCCACTTTTTCATCCACCAGAAACCCCTGCGTCGAGTCGGCGTTGATGAAAGTAACGTAATCGCCCAAACCTACCTTTTGCATATTGCGTTTGGTCAGGGCGATGAAATCCTCGCGAATCTCTTGCGAATAGACGCGGCCAGTGGGCATGACGGCGCGCGCCAACGCCAGGGTGAGCCCGCCGCTGCCACAGCCGCTTTCCAGCACACGCGCGCCGGCGAACAGGTTGAGCCGCATCAAGATGTACGCGCTGTCTTTGGGGAAGATCACCTGAGAACTGCGCTTGATGTGGCGAATGAGATCGGCCGTGCCCGGTTGCACCACCAGATAGGGATGGCCCAGCGACGAGTGAATGATGCTGCCCCACGGCCGGCCGATCATGGCTTCGTACAAAATAAAGCCGTGGTGCGTTTCGAATTTTTTGCCGGCCTGAATGGTGGTGAGATGCGCTTTGCCCTTGGTGTCGAGCGCAAGTGCGAGGTCTTTATCTTGAATCATGGGATGCGGAAGAGAGTTGATAAAGTTGATAAGGTTAAAAAGGTTGGTTAGAGATTTAAGGTTGCGGCTTCATCAGCAGGGGAAACCTTAAAAACTTTACCAACCTGATCAACTGTTCGTGCCCAACACCTTGATGACGGTGTTGAGATCTTTGTCGCCACGGCCGCTCAAATTAACGAGCAATAGGTCGGTTTTCGGGAGCGCCGGCGCACGGCGTATCGCCTCAATGACCGCGTGCGACGATTCCAGCGCTGGGATGATGCCCTCATAGCGGCACAATATCTGGAAGCCCTCCAGTGCGGCCTTGTCGTCGACGGAGGTGTACTCAACCCGGCCGATGTCGTGCAAATACACATGCTCGGGGCCGACACCGGCATAGTCGAGGCCGGCCGAGATGCTGTGGGTTTCGGCAATCTGGCCGTCATGGTTTTGCAACACCCGCGTCTTCATGCCCTGGAAGATGCCGACGCCGGATGAGACGACGGGAGACGGGGGACGGGAGTCGGAGGACAGATTATCC
>JBBQST010000117.1:0-10494 GCA_038213625.1 Thermoflexales bacterium | reverse complement strand
TTCCCAGGCCAGCAAGACATCGGGTTGCAGTGCGGTTGCAATCGGTATGGACCGCTCAAACACAATTTCGCGAGCCCCCTCTATGATGCTGGTATCGGCCCCGCTGCCGATGACCTCGATGGTGTTGGGGGCGAGGCCGGCTTGGGTCAGCACCTGTTGCAACGATGTGCCGGCAAATGTGCCGGTGCTAATGGCACCGAGATTCCAGGGTGTGCCAGGCACGGCCGATGGCAACAGGGTTCGTCCATTGCCCGCACACTCCATCGTCAATGTCACTTCGTGCCGCGGCAACGCACGCAACTGGTCCAGGCTCCATTCAGCCGCATGATCCACCGCGCCATGTATTTTGAGCCGCCACGCCGCTGCATCGATCTGAGGCACACCGCCGTGGTTGCGAACATAGAACAGCGCAGCCGGCGTGAGGGGTAACGTCTGGGCCGAGAGGGGCGATTCGGCGTTGTAGGGCGAAGATTCTATGGGTATCAGCATGGCTTCGGACATGCCTGAATGATAAGTGTTTTGACTTGGTGCGTGTACCAGTATGATTTGGGCCAGCGCATGATTGGCACGTTGCGTTAACTCCTTAAATCACAAAGTTTCAACTTGAGGATTTAACGGCACCGTCACCGATACCGTGGTGCCTTCGCCTGGCCGCCCTTCAAATTTGAGCTCGCCCGCAAACACTTGAACCCGCTCCAACATGCCGACCAATCCCAACGACTTTCTGCCACTCAATTCCTCAGCCGTAATTCCGCGGCCGTTGTCTTTGATTTGGGCGTGCAAGACGCCCTCCTCTTCATACAACACCACTTTGATGTGCGTGGCCTCGGCATGCCGGGCGACATTGGTCAGCGCCTCCTGCACCAGCCGGTAGAGCGCGGTTGCGCGATCGGCGTCCATGGGAATGTGGCTCTCGCTGCACTTGAACTCGCAGATCATATTGGTCCGCGCCGCAAAATCGGCCACGTACCACTCCAACGCGGCCACCAGACCCATATCATCGAGGATGGAGGGACGCAACTCGGTCGCCACCTTGCGCACACTCTTGATGGCCTCATCCAACAACTGATTAATATCCTGGATCCGTGAGGCGGCCTGGCTTTGCTCCTTCTCCAACCGCCGGCCCAGCATCGACACGCTCATCTTCAGCGCAGTCATGTACTGGCCGATCACGTCGTGGACCTCGCGCGAAATGCGTGTGCGCTCTTCCTCGCGCGCATCCTGCAAGCGGGCGGCCAGCGCGCGCAATTGATCGCGCGACGATTTGAGCTGCGCCGTGCGTTGGGCCACGCGCTGCTCCAATTCGGCATTGAACTGTTCCAGATCCTTGCGGGCACGAATCTCGGCCGCTACATTTTTGGCGCGCTCCAGGGCCTGGCTGCACTGGCTGGCCAGCGCCATCAAAAAGTCTTCTTCGGCCGCATCAAATGTATGCACCGCCTCGAAGTGAAGCACCAACACGCCCAGCACACGATCCTCGACGATCAACGGCGCAACCACGGTCGAAACACTGTGCAGGCTGTGCATCAAGTCATACAACAGCGCATTTTTGCGGGCCAGCTCCTCCGATATTTCGAACCAGATGGGCTGTCGGGTCCGCGCGGCTTCGCGGCCGTTGACGGCTTGCGCAACATCAAATTCCTGATCTTTTGCAGCAATCGCTTCTGGATAATGCTTGTGAGCTTTAAGGACGATTTTTGTTCGATCCTCAGAAAACAAGTGGACGGAGCCGGCCATGGCCCCCAGCACATTCACACCATCATCGACAATGAGCTGAGTAATGTGTTCTGGCTCCATGCGTTGTGAGAGCGCTTCGGTAACTTGTTGCAGGTGCGCCAGCCGGTGATTGGCGCGTTTGTGCTCGGTAATATCGGTGGAGATGCCAATGAGGCCGACCACGTTGCCCTCTGCATCGAAGTAGGGGGACTTGGCCGACTGATAGACGCGATGACCAATCGCCATGTGCACAGATTCTTCAACTGATTCGGCAACCCGATTGTTCATCACCCGGAGATCAGTTTCGCGAATCTGATGGGCCTCGCCACCAAAGGGTAGAAAATCCTCGTTCGACTGTCCAATGACCTGCGCTGCGGACTTACCCAATGCCATCAACATGGCTGAGTTGGCGACGATGAGTCTGCCATCCTGATCTTTCAAGTAGATCAGACTGGGCGTGCTTTCCAACACGGTTTGCAGCAACACATTTTGCTGGTAAAGCTTCTCTTCTGCCGCGCGGGCTTCGGTGATATCGCGCGAGACAGACACGAGCCGCACCACATGACCATACGCGTCCCGCACCGGCGACACCATCACATCCCACCATTTTGGCGTGCCTTTGGCCGTGGCTCGAAACGCAGTAAAGCGGCCCGTTTCACCATTCCGCGCGGCAATGACAGCGGTTTGGGCGGCCTGAAAACCATCACCCGTCCACAGGTCTGGCCAATATTTGTCTGCAAAGTCAGCAAAGTTATCGATTTCCATCGCGCACATCCCCGAGCCATTGATAGAGATGAGCGTTCCATTCATGGCCAAAACCTTGATGCAATCGGCACTGCTTTCCAACACGCTGCGATTGAATTCTTCGCTGGTTTTGAGGGCGATTTCGAACTGCTTGCGCTGGCTGGCATCGTGCGAGACGCCAATAATGCCGGTGAGCCGGCCCTGTGCATCCAGAATGGGCGAGTCGGTGACTTCGGCCCAAAACTCGGTGCCGTCTTTGCGCCGCACAAAAAATTCGCCGTTCCAGCTTTCGCCGCGTTGTAGTTTGAGCATCAACTCAGACGCCTGCTCCTGCGACATTGTGGCCGGGGTGACTTCCAAAATGTTGCGCCCCATAACCTCTGCCGCAACCCATCCATATAGCGTTTCAGCAAAGTGGTTCCAAAAGGTGATGTGGCCGTCCTTATCCGTCGCAATCACCGACTGCTCAACCACATCCAGCAAATCACCCTGAAACTTCAACTGCTCCTTAGCCTGAATCTGCTGACGAAGTTGCAGCCGCATGGCAATCTCGGTCATGGCGAGGTCGGCTAGATCCGAAATGACAGCGACATCGTCCGCAGACCAGGTGCGTGTGGTGTTATCCAGCGCGCATAGCGTGCCGATGACCTCGCCGTCGGGTGTTTTGAGCGGCACGCCCAGATAAGCCAGAATATTGAACCCCTGGATGGCCGGGTTATCGCACACAACCGGGTCCTCGCGCGTGTCCGGCACGACGAGCGGCTCTCCAGATTGGATGACGTGTTTGCAAAATGAAACATCCAGCAACGTGGTTCGTTCGGTGGCCAGTGGCTCGGGCAGTCCCTGGCCGCTTTTATAGAACTGGCGATTGGCATCAATCAAAGTCACCATGGAGATGGGGGCCTTTAAGATGCGGCATACCAATTCCGTCAGCCGGTCGAACGCACGCTCAGGGGGTGTATCGAGTAGCCCGGTTGATTGCAGCGCTTTCAGGCGATCCCTGGACTGGATTGCCGCTTCCAATGACGTGACACCGAGACGAGATTCCATTGCCTTTCCTACCGTTGATCGTGAAAACAGTTGAGCGTGGATCGTGCACAAGGGCTGGGGAGACCAGCATACCCTCGTGGTCATAAAAGTATACAGGTTGGTGCCGATATAAGCGGCAAATGGGACTAGACGTTATCGGGGAATAACTACTTGCGGTGTCGTAGGGGCGAATGCTTCGCCTTTACCCTGGCAAATTTTATTCCCGATAGCGTCTCTACAACAAGGATGTGCTAAGCGCGTTGCCGTTCCAGGCTGTCGCGTAACAACTGGTTGATCAACGGCGCGTTGCCCTTGCCCTTGGTCGCTTTCATGGCCTGGCCCACCAGAAACCCAAACAGCTTCTCCTGGCCGGCCAGATAATTCTGCACCTGGACTGGGTTTGCCGCCAACACCTCATCCACAATCTGGGCCAGCGCGCTCGTGTCGCTGATTTGTGAGAGACCCTTTGCTTCGACAATGGCCCTGGCACTCGTGCCGCTGGCAAACATCTCCTCAAAGACTTGCTTGGCGGTGTTGTTATTGATGGCGCCACTGTCCACCAGACCAATCAACTCGCCCAGTTGCTCCGGCGTCACCCGAATCTGCTCAATGTCGGCGTTGGAAATACCCGCCGCTTTCATCAGCCGAAACACTTCGGTGGTGACCCAGTTGGAGGCGAGTTTGGCTTTGCCGGCCCCGATAGCCTGTACAACCCGCTCGAACCACGCTGCCACGCCGTGATCGGCCGTCAGCACCACTGCGTCATACACCGACAAGCCGAGCGCCTGCCGGTAGCGCGCCTGTTTCTGCATCGGCAGCTCGGTCATGCGCCCACGAATCTCGTTTAACCAGGCATCATCCACATCCAGCGGTGGCAAATCCGGCTCGGGGAAATAGCGATAGTCGTGGGCATCTTCCTTGATGCGCTGCACCACGGTCACGCCCTTCACGTCATCCCAACCCATGGTCACCTGCTGAATCTGGCCACCCGCGTTCAGCACTTTGGTGTGCCGTTGCACCTCATACGCAATCGCATCGCGCACGGCCCGCAACGAGTTCAGGTTTTTGATCTCGACTTTGGTGCCAAACTGGTCGCTGCCTTTGGGCCGCAAGCTCAGGTTTGGCTCGCAGCGCATGGCACCCTTCTCCATGTCGCCGGTGCTGACGCCGAGGTAGCGCACAATATCGCGCAGGGCGCTGAGATAGGCATAGGCTTCGTCGCCGCTGTGGATATCGGCCTCGGTCACAATTTCGAGCAACGGCACACCGCTGCGGTTGTAGTCGACCAATGAGCTGCGGCCGACGTGCACCAGCTTGCCGGTGTCCTCTTCGAGATGGGCGCGCCGGATACGAATGCGATGGGTGTAGCTCTCCTCGGTGAAGTTGCCACTGCTCAGGTCGCGCACGTCCACATCGATGTAGCCGTCGTAGTTCGACGGATATTGATACTGGGTGATCTGATAGCCCTTGGGCAGATCGGGATACCAGTAGCTCTTGCGCTCCCAAAATGTGCTGGGCGCGACTGTGCAATTCAGGGCCAGCCCAATCATGATGGCGTATTCGACCGCGGCCTTGTTAATCACAGGCAACGCGCCTGGCATGCCGAGACAGGTGGGACACACATGCATATTCGGCTCGACGCCAAAAAAGTTGGCCGAGCAGCTACAAAACATCTTGCTGGCAGTATCCAGCTCGATGTGGGTTTCCATGCCGATGACGACTTCGTATTCCATAGTTGAGTTGTTAGTTATTAGTGGTTAGTGATTAGTTGACAGAGCAAGAAACCTCATGACTAACAACCACTAACAACTCTTATCCCAGTTGCAAATCCGGCACCACGTCCATATCCAGGGTGTCGCGCACGCCGCGGAGGTAGGCGAAGTGGGCGGCAGCGCCGATCATGGCAGCATTATCCGTGCACAACACCAGCGGCGGAAACGACACCGGCACCGATAGGGTGGCTAGCGCGCGCTCGCGTAGTAGTTTATTGGCCGATACGCCACCGCCGACCAACACGGCTTTGGCACCAAAATTTTCCACGGCACGGGCCGTTTTCTCGACCAGCCAGTCCACCGCATTATCCTGAAAACTGGCGGCAATGTCTTCAACCGGAACACGGGCAGACACTTCGTTCTGGGTATTGGTGCCGACGTTGAATTGCTGGATGAGTTGAAGCACGGCGGTTTTGGTGCCGCTAAACGAGAAGTCGAATGTGCCATCGTGCGGCCGAATACTGCCGCGCAGACCGATGGGGCCAACCCGCGGTCGGCTGAACTTGAAACGCTGGGCATTGCCGCGCCGGGCGGCCTTCTCGATGGCCGGTCCACCGGGGTAACCCAGATGCAGCGCGCGTGATACCTTGTCGAAGGCTTCGCCGGCCGCATCGTCCACGGTTTGCCCGATCAGCTCATACTGGCCGTGGCCGCGCATCAGCACCAGCTCGGTGTGGCCGCCGCTGACGATGAGCACGAGCAGGGGAAATGGCGCGGCTGTGTGCAACATGCTGACCAGTGCAGCGCGATCATCATTGCTTGTCGAAGTTGCCCCAGATGTTTGCCCTGCGGTCTGCCGCACGTCATCGGCCGTCTCCAGCCAATGCGAATAAATATGGCCTTCGAGGTGATTGATTCCAATCAGGGGCAGCGATCGGGCCAGACAAATGCCCTTGGCCGCGTTCACACCCACCACCAGCGAGCCGGGCAACCCCGGCCCTTTCGTCACGGCCACGGCATGGATGCTGTCCCAGCTGGCGTTGGCGTCTTGCAAAGCCTGCTGGATGGCCGGGCTGATGGCCTCGATGTGGGCGCGTGAGGCCATTTCGGGAAACACGCCGCCATACTGTTGGTGCAGCTCAATTTGCGAGGCGATGACATTGGCGCGAATATAGCGCCCGCCGTCGATCACCGCCACGGCCGTCTCATCACATGAGGTTTCAATGGCCAGGATACGCGTGCGGCCGTTCGCAGGAGGTCGAGGTGTCATGGGGGTTGCTGTTGGTTGATTGCTGATGGAAAGATGTGAGTAGTAGGCCGTTCTGATGATCAAATATAGATCGATTTGATCTTATCATGTTGACGCATGACAGCCGAGCACAAGCTGCGATCTGCGTCACCCCAAATTCAACGTTAGGATAAATCGCCAGACTTTTCTCGTAGGATAAAGAAGGTCATCGGCACGGATGACAGAAGGATGATTAGGAGAGCAGGGGCAGCAGCCGCGGCGAAGAAGGCCTCGGAAATGGCCGACCAGACTGCGACGGCCAGGGTTCTGTAACCGATTGGCGACAGAATCAGAGTGGCCGGCAGTTCCTTCATCACGGTTAGAAACACGAGACCGGCGCCGGCCAACACACCGGGCCGCATGAGTGGCAGGCTGATGGCGCGAAATGCCTCCCACGGCTTGCAACCCAAACCACGAGCCGCCTCCTCCAGATGGTGCGGAATTTGTAACAGTGAGACGCGCAGGCTGCTGACCGCCTGGGGCACAAACAGAATCGCGTAGGCCAGGATGAGCATCGGCAGGGTTTGATACAGCCACGGCACATGATTAGCGCCGAAGAAGACCAGCGAGAGTGCGACGACGATGCCAGGCAGTGCAAAACAAATATAGGTAATGCGTTCGAGGAGGCGGGTTCCCCGGCTTACGTGCCGGACAATCAGCACCGCCAGTGGGAGCGCGGTCAATAGTGCTGCAATGGCGCCCAGCGCCGATGCCAGCGCTGAGTTGGCTATGGCCAGAGATAGCTCTGGCACCCCTTCGCCCACCGTTAAACCGCGCACAAACCAGTAGCCAAGTGAGAGCACGGGCATGATCAGGGCGAGAAAGGTGATGAGGGCACAAAACAGGAAGGCCGGCCAGCGCCACATGCCCAGCTTGACAATTTTGGGAGGGCGGTCTGCGCCGGTGGCGGCACGCGCGCCGATTTTGCTGACAGGGTCGCGCGCCCGCGCATCCAGGGCCAGGATGGCCAGCGTAATGCCGACGGCCAACAAGGCCGTGAGTGCGGCTTGCGATCGATTGAACGATTGGTATTGAGTGTAAATAATGCGGGTCAAGGTGTCATAGCGCATCATGGCGACGGCCCCAAAGTCGCGCACCACGTACAGCACGACCAACAGGCACCCCGCAGACAGCGTGGGCCGAAGCATGGGCAGGGTGATGTGCCAGAAGGTGCTCCATGCGCCATGGCCCAGGCTGCGCGCCGACTCCTCCATCGCCGAATCCATGCGCAGCAGCGCAGCCCGCGCTCCCAGTTGAATATAGGGATAGCTCAACAGCGTCAGCACGAACAGCGCGCCGGGGAAGCCATATATCTCCGGGAGCCGCTCGATGCCAAAGAGTGGCTCCAAAAATTGCTGGGCCATGCCGCGTGGACCGAGGGCGGCGATGAACAGATAGGCGCTGACATAGCTGGGTATGACCAGGGGCAATGGGGTGAGCACGGCCCACAACCGCCGCAATGGCACATCCGAGCGCACCGTCAGCCACGCCAGCGGCACAGCAATCAGCAGACACGCCAGCGCTACACAGAGTGCCAGCAAAACCGTGCGAGCGACGACCTCGATCGTGCGTGGGCGCAGCAATGACGACCATGCGGCCGAATCAGCACCAAACGCACGGATGAGCAAATACGCGATGGGCAACAGCAGTGCGACAACGACACAGGCCGCACAAAGCCACAATTGCCAGGGTCCACTGAATCGTACGAGTCGAAAGGGAATCCCGGTGGCTTGCGCCGTCGAGATCCCCTTTCCAATGCGAAGCAATTTCAAGATACAAACATGCTAATCGACAACGCCGAGGTTGTGCGATCAGGCCGTGTGATTAAGGCAGAACACCCACGTCAGACAACAATTGCGTCGTGCCCTGCAAGTCGGCCAGATCGGTCAGCTTGATCGGCGCGGTTTTCAGATCTGCCAGTGGTGTCAGGCCGATGGGCGTGGCAACGCCATTGATGACCGGGTATTCGCTGGTCTGGCTGGCAAAGTATTGCTGGGCCACTTTCGAGACCAGGAAGCTGATGAATTTGAGCGCGTTGTCTGGATTCTTGCCGTTCTTGAGCTGCCCTACACCGGCCACCATCACCAACGAGCCAGGCCCTTCGCCGGTGAGGAAGTGGTTTCGCGCTTTGAAACCCTCACCTTGCTCGCTCAAAAATCGATACAGGTAGTAGTGATTGCTAAAGCCAATCTCAATTTCGCCGGCTGCAACGGCTTCAACAACAGGGGCATTGCCCTCAAATACCTTGGGCTCGTTGGCTTTCATGCCCTCCAGCCACTGCCGGGTTTTCTCCTCACCCCACAGGGTGCGCATGCCGGTGACCATGGCCTGGAATGAGGCATTGGTCGGCACCCAGCCAATCTTGCCCTTCCATTTGGCATCGGTGAAATCAAAGATGTCGGCGGGTAGATCGGCGGGATTAACCATGTCGGTGTTATAGACCACGACGCGCGCGCGGCCAGTCACACCCGTCCACAGATTGTCGGGCGACTTGAGAGCCGGGTTCACATCGCTGATCACCTCGGTGGGCAACGGCACAAACAAATCGGCATTGGCGATGGCACCGAGGCCGCCCGGGTCCTGGGCAAAGAACACATCAGCCGGCGAATTCGCGCCCTCTTCGAGCAACGCTGCGGCAATCTCACTGGTGCTGCCATAGCGCACTTCGACATTGATGCCGCTGGCCTCTTTAAACTGGGCAATGATGGGGCCGACGAGGCTTTCGCTGCGGCCGGAATAGATGACGAGATTGCCGGGGCCATTTGCGGCCGGTGCTGGGGTGGCTTCACCGGCTGAGGTGGCGGTGACGACGACCTCGACAGTTTCTTTGACGATTTGAGTCTGGATGGCCGGAGGAGTGGGGATCGTGCAGGCACCCAGTGCCAGAGCAACGATTCCAGAAAGTGCAACACGCCGTGAGTATTTCAAAGACATTGAGAATTTCCTTTTTATCGAAAGTGCTTCGAAAGCATTTCAAAGCCAGAGTGTGAGTAACTAAGCCCGGATACCATACGGCATGGTTTAGGCTCAACTCAAGCCAATGAGGTTTTTGTGTGATGTGATGCGTGGCGCAACAATAATTTGTCCAAGGGTAAGTCCGGCATTTTAGGCGGGTTAACTTTTGGTCTGAACACCGTTACCCAAGTTGACAGATCGAGGATTCAAACGGTATAAAAACAGCTCCGAACCCGTTAATGAGTTCGGAGCTGTTTTATTCTGCCTGATCCCTTACGTGACCGTTTAGCGGGTCGGCGGCGTCGGTTCCGTCGTGCTGACCACAGGTGTAACCGGCACTACCTTGCGGCCCCGGCGGGTAATGCGCCGCAGGATGGCGATGAGAATGACGATTGGGATGGCGATGATCAACAGAATCGGCAACAGCACGATCACAAACCAGATCGCCAGGGTGGCCAGACCTTGGAGTGCCGAGATCAGCGCCTCCAGCGCGTCCTTGGCCACACCGTCCGGCCGCCAACCCGCAATCTGCACCGGCTGCGCGAGCACATCCGGAATCAGGATGAGATTAATGGTGGCCAGCGAGGCCGACTGCGATAGATACTTCATGCGGCCCTTGATCTGCTCGATCTGCCCGCGAATGGCCGTGAGTTGCTCAAACACCGCCATCACGTCCTCGGTCTTCTCGGCTTTCGCCATAATCTCTTTGAGCTGGGCCTCGGCCGCCTCCAGATTCTTGAGCTGCGCGTCGAGATCGACGAATTCCGCGGTCACATCGTCGCCGCGAATGCTCTCGCTGCGCACCTCGACGGCCAGCTTGCGAATGCGATCGAGCGCGGCGTCCAACTGTGCGCTTTCGATGCGCAGGGTGACCTGGGCCTGCAACGAGTTCTCGCCGGCCTGGCTGGTGCTGGTGCTGGCGACATAGCCGCCGTAGTCGGACGCGATCTTGTTGAGCTCGTCCAGCCGGGCCTGGGTGTCCTGCACCACAATGGTCATGTCGGCATTGCGAATGATCAGGCGCACCGGCTGGCCGGGCTGGTTGGCCGC
>JBBQST010000116.1:0-10498 GCA_038213625.1 Thermoflexales bacterium | reverse complement strand
CTTATTCCTCATAAAACAAACTTCACGTCTTCTGGACGAAAATCGGTATCGGCAAGCGGGAGGATGAGTTCCAGCGGCCCTTCAATATCCAGCCGGTGCTGGGGCCGCGATGGTGGCCAGATGAACCCCAAAAACGCCCTGTAACTCACCCAGCAAGATGATCAGAACCCAACTGGCCCAATAGGTCTTTTTCGTGCCAAATCGCTCGATCTCCTTTCGATCAAAGACACGGCCCAAAAACTTTTGGCAGGCCAGGCTCATGGCGCGCAAATTTGCGGCCAGATCAGACCCAGGATCCAATTTGCCGCATTGATCCATCAGAAACTGTTTGATACGCAGAATGGTCTCGACGCAGACAGATGGACTCTCGATTTCGGACAGGGAGTAGAGCACCTTCTGATCGGCCAGATAGGCAATGACAGCCCTGGCGATATCGGTTTCTTGAATAAGTGGGGTCTGCCACGAGGCATACAAATTTGGGGGGTAAATGCCGGCTAGTCGATGAACAAGTTCTTGGTGTTGCATAGGTAATTCTGGGGGTAAAACTAACTTCAACTTGAGTTCGCTTTGTTTCATTGTGACAAATACCCTGTACCCACACCAGCATTACAAAGATGAATCTATCTAGGACTTTGGTCGGATTTTCTAGCAAAATATTAGCGTTACTTTAGCTAAATGACGGCAAATTCGCAGCAAAAAGCGCCTGCATTCACGACAATGACATTGAGCAGCACGGGGGAGTGTTGCTCAATTGCAACAGCCACCGCCGAGTTGGGGGACTTGGCGGTGGCGCGGGAGCCTCTCGAATCTTAAATCTTGAGTCCCAGTAGTTAAAAATCCTAGTCAAACACAGCAGCCCAGTCGTCGGAACGGATTTTGGACAGAATGACAAAATGAACAAAATACACTGATTTTCAGTGTGTCTGATTCTGTAAATTCTGTCATGTGGTGAAACCCTGAAGTGGCTAGAGCCGGTTGCTGGCCGCTAAAATGGCCTGATCGGCACTCCAAAAGATGTTGTGCTCGCCAATCTCGCGGGTTAGATGGGCCCGGTCCAGCATTCTTCTGACATTGGGTTGAACCGCCGCTAGCAGCAGCTCGCCACCACGCGACCGTTGCCGTTCCCACAACTCCTCAATCAACTCCAAGCCGCCAATGTCCACCAGCGGCACGCCTCGCATCGACAGGATCAAATACTTCTTACGCTCCTGATCACTCACATCCAACAGCTTTCGAAAGTTGGCCGTCGCCGCAAAAAACAAGGGGCCAGTCACATACGCCACGTCAATATCATGGGCATTGTTGTTCAGCTGGTGGCCTTTGTCTTCCAGGTGTTTGACATCGACCGCGGCCTTGGTCACATCCACGGCGCTAATGCGGCTGATGAAGGCGGCGGCGCTTAACCCCACCCCAATCAAAATCGCACTGGTCAGGTCGAACACGGCCGTGGCCAGCATGGTGACCAAAAACCCGGCAATGGCCGTTTTGAAGCGGTGGCGAAACATCCAGCGAATGTCCTTCCAGTCGTTCATGCGAATGGTCGTGACGATGAGGACGCCGCTCAGGGCCGCAATTGGAATGCGTTCGATGACAGAGCCGGCCAGCACCAGCACCAGAAAGAGCGTGAGGCCGTGAAACACCGTGGTGAGCCGGGTCTGGCCGTCGCTGGCAATGCCGACGCGGGTTCGTGCCACGGCCCCGGTGGCCGGCACGCCTCCAAAGAAGGGAATGATCATATTGCCGAGGCCCTGCGAGATCAATTCCTGATCCGTGTCCATCTTGCGGCCGGTCAGATTTGCACAGACGGTGCCGCTCAACAATGCCTGCAAACAACACAACACGGCCACACTCAGCGCGGGAATGAACACCTGCTGGCTCAGCGGCAGCATTCGCTCGCTGAACACGAGGCGTTGATCGAGCAGCAACCCGCGCGGCACACTGCCCACCACCGGCTCTGCAAATCCCAGCAACACGGTCATTCCCATCGCCAGCGCCACGCCCACGAGCGAGGCCGGCAATACCCGGCTCAAGCGCCTGGGCAGTAGAAACATGACCGCGATGACGATGCCGGCGGTGAGCAGGGTATGCCAGTCCACACTGAGCTGGCCGGCCTGCCAGCGCCCTACAAATTCGAGCCACTTGCTGACCGCGGTGGTTCCCGTGGCCGCCGGCGCATTCAAAATATTATGCAACTGGCCAGTGAAGATGATGACGGCAATGCCGCTGGTGAAACCGGTGACCACGGGCCGTGGAATTAGCAACACAGCCTGCCCCAACCGCAGGATGCCAATGATCAGAATCATCGTGCCGGCCAGCAACGTCGTCATCCACACCCCTTCCAGGCCGAAATCTTTGGCCACCACCAACAGCACGGCCGACATGGCTCCCGTGGGGCCGCTCACCTGATTGGGAATGCCGCCCAGGATGCCGATGATGATGCCGGCCAGAATGGCTGTGACCAGACCTGCGGGGCCGGTGGCTCCACTGGCAATCCCAAAAGCCAGCGAAAGCGGGAGTGCCACGGCCGCCACATTGATGCCGGCCATCAGGTCTTTGCGTAAGCTGACCGCGCCGTAGTCTTTAAATTCGCTTCGAAGGATGTCCAGGAGGGCTATTCGCATGTTGGGTTTTTCATTGTAGGACTCAGGTCGAACCCAAAACAATGGCCACCAGGACAGAGTTTGCACAATGCCGTTCGCAAACATCACACGCAGCTCAGCTACGTCACAACGGCTGCCAATCCAAAGATTCAAATTGCCGCCCATCTCACTCTCGAAGTCTAAAATTTCACACAAATTCCAAAGGGGCCTGGGAGGCGATTCCAACGGCCCACACGCAAATAAGCGCATTCAGCGCATTGACTCAGTCAAACCTCCCGCTCATAGAGTTCATCGTAAGCGGCATCCTGTCGGTCTCCCAAAGGTGTATTTAGGTACAACAAAGCCGCGTGAGGAATCTCACGCGGCTTTGTTGTTGCTCAAGAGTGTTTATTCGAGCACTGATCAGTTGATGATTGATGACCCCTACGGGGTTCGAACCCGTGTTTAAGCCTTGAGAGGGCTTCGTCCTAGGCCACTAGACGAAGGGGCCATGCTTTGCAGCGGCCAGATATTACCACAAGCGCGCATGCCGTACTGGCGTGTTCCACAGGCATGACCGGTAGAATCAACAAATCGAAGCGGATTGTTTCGTGTATAACTGTAATGATTTAAGTTTTGCGGATCGGCCACCCCCGGCACCACACTATCCGCACTCACAAACCGGCCCAAGAATGGGCTATACATGCGAGCGCCGTAGTCGTACAGCCCGTTACCCAGCTCGGCCCGCTGGCCGGTGAAGCGCTTGTCGGTGGCCGTCCAACTCCACTGATAGCGCACCTCACCAAACGGCCGGTAGCGCAGCTCGGCCAGCTTCGCGCCGGTGCTGTCGTTGGTGGTCAGGCTGGCGCTGCCCAGGCTGTCACCGTGCAGATACGTCACCGGCACCCCCTGCCGCATGGCAATCCGCTGGCCGTTGAAATAGTAGTAGCTCGTGCAGGCTTGCCCCGGCACGCACTCGTAATAGTTGCCCACATACGCCGTGGTCTGCGGCCCTACGATGGTCTCGACATAGTTGTCCATGTAGGCCGCCGTCCCGGCCATATACATGAAGTGTTGGAACCGCCAGTTGCGACCACTGGAGAGATTCATCGCGCGGGTGTAGCTGGCGTAGCCGGCCCCCGTGTCGCGCTGCTTGATCTCGACCTTGAACCCAGCCCCATCGTCCACCGTGATCGTCAGCCGATACCATAGGTTCGTGACTGTGCCGGTCACCAGCGTCGGCCCCGCGCACCAGCCGCAGCCCGAATCCGCATAGTGCACGTAGATGTTGCCGCCGCTGGCCACTTGCTGGCCGCCATTGAAGCAATCGCGTTGCGCGAACGGCAGCCCCAGCTCAGTGTGTCTACCGCCGCGCTCAACCTACCAGCAGTGCGGCTCTACCAAAAAGCCGGGTATCGCGAAGTCTCTCAAAGAACGTTGCCGGATGGGTTGGTGTTGGTTCAGTTTGAGAAGTTGCTGACATGAAAGCGGCTACACGGCAAAACCTGACTGCCGCACATGCTCGCGCAGCTGTGGGTAAAACTCGGCAAAATCCTGCTCGAAGCCGGTGTAATTGGCGGTCAGCTCCTCGACCATCGGCGTCAACAACCCTGGCCACCCCAGCCGCCCCGATACCCGCGCCAGTGTATGCCCAATGCCGTCCACCTCGACATATTCGCCCAACCAATCGCCTTGAACCATGTGCTCGACAAACTTGCGCGCCTGTGGCACCTGGCCCACTGTAAAGTCCAGGAAGTCCTGATAGACCTCGGCAATAAAGTCCGTGCGCGGCTGTGTCGCATAGTCCAGCCAGTGCACCGACAAAAAGTGGTCGTAGAAGATGTCGATCAGAATGCTGGCGAATTTGCGATTGGGCCGGCTCACCCGCTGCCGGCTGTGTTGAAAGACCGGATGCGCGTCGGTATAGGCATCAATGAGCAAATGGCAATCGGTGCCGCGCTTGACCTCCACAGGCAATGCCAGCCGTGCCTCGCCCTTTACAAAATCGGCAATGACGTTGCCCAGGCGGAAGGCCACTGTCGGCTCGGACAGGTTGAGATGCGCCAGCCAGTTCATGGCTAATACACCCGCAGATCGTGGGGCAGCCGGCCGGTTTGCATCTGCAACACCCACTCGGCCAGCCCATCGCGATCGATCAGCGTGCATTGCTCGGCCGCAGCCAGTTGCCGCGCATCCTCGCGAAAGGTGCTGTTGGTGATCACCATCGCCTCGGTGCAATCCAGGCGTGCCCGATTCTCGACCGCCATCCGCACCGACTGCGGCGTGAGTGGCTTGTTGTAATGAATCACTTCAATCGAAACCCGGCGCGCGCCTTGCACGCCCACCAGTTCGGTGCCGATGTCGTGGGGCTGCGGCGGAATCTGCGAGGCATAGCCCTGCTGCGCCAGCACCGACATCACATACAACCTAAAGTTTTTGCCGGTCATGTCATCCACACGGGCATCGGCCAGCGCCGCGCCAATCCGTTCACGATGCAGCCGCGCCTCAGCATTATCCTTGTTGAACACCATGATCACGCTGATGAAAAACACAAACAACAGCACAATCGGCAAACCCACGCACAAGGCCGTCGGGTTGGTAATTGGATTCAAATTCATAGTTCACAACTCACTAACCACCAGCAACCCGCAGCCAGCCACCAACTGCCCGCAGCCAGCCACTCCCATCAGCATATCAAACATCCGCCTCATCCCCGCATCGGCCACCCAACTACAATCGGCACATGGAAATAGCACCTTATGGCTCATGGAAATCGCCCATCACGGCCGATCTCATCGTCGCCGGCACAGTGGGACTGGGACAGGTCGCACTCGATGCCACTCCCGATCCCTTATCCAAAATAGCGTCCAACGAAGATTTATATTGGCTGGAATCGCGGCCGGCCGAGCAGGGCCGCAATGTGCTGGTGCGCGCGCGCAATGGCGAGATCACCGACGTCACACCTGCGCCATTCAATGTGCGCACGCGCGCGCACGAATACGGCGGGGGCGCCTACCTCGTCCACCACGGCGTCATTTATTTCACCCACTTTGCCGACCAGCGCGTCTATGTGCAAACCGATGCCGCGACCACGCCCCGCCCACTGACAGCGGCCGGCCCCGTGCGCTACGCCGATTTTGAGTTCGATGCCGCACGCCAGCGCCTCTGGTGTGTAGTGGAAGATCACAGCACGCCGGAGGATGGGCAGGCCGAGAACTGCATCGGCAGCATCGATCTCGCCAGCGGCCAGGTCCAAAAATTAGTGCAAGGCCATGATTTCTTTTCAACGCCACGGCTCTCGCCGGATGGCGCAAAGCTGTGCTGGCTGGCGTGGGATCACCCCAATATGCCCTGGGACGGCACTGTCCTGTGGGTGGCCGATGTAGCCGCCGATGGCTCGCTCAGTCAGGCGCAACAAGTAGCGGGTGGCCTCGAAGAGTCTATTTTTCAGCCGGAGTGGTCTCCTGCCGGTGATCTGATCTTTGTCTCCGATCGGGGCGGTTGGTGGAATCTGTATCGTCAGCGCCAGGGAAACCCGCACCACGAGGCCGAAGCGCTCTACCCGATGGAAGCCGAATTCGGCCTGCCACAGTGGAACTTCACCACCCGCACCTATGACTTCATCGGCCCAAGCACACTTTTTTGCGCCTACTTCCAAACCGGCTTCACCCACTTCGGCCTGCTCGACCTCGACACCAAAACGTGGACGCCGCTGGATCTGCCTTACACGGCATTGGATCGGGCCGGCCTGCGCGCCGCCGACGGCAAGGCCATCTTCGGCGCCGCTTCGGCCTCACAGGGCAGCACCATTGCCACCTTCGATTTAGCCACCGGCCAGCTCGCCACGCTGAAGCGATCCAGCAACATCGAGATCAACTCCGGCTACATCTCCATCCCCCAAGCCATCGAGTTCCCAACTGAAAACGGCCTGACCGCCCATGCCTTTTACTATCCCCCCAAAAACAAGGACTTCGCCGCACCCGAAGGTGAGCTGCCACCGCTGTTGGTCGAGAGCCACGGCGGACCCACTGCGGCCACGCAAGCCGCCTTCAGCCTCAGCACCCAATATTGGACCAGCCGCGGCATTGGCGTGCTCGATGTGAACTACGGCGGCAGCACCGGCTATGGCCGCGAGTATCGCAAGCGGCTCAACGGCACCTGGGGCATCACCGATGTGGATGATTGCGTCAACGGCGCAACTTATCTGGTGAAGCAGGGGCTGGCTGATGGGAATCGATTAATGATTACGGGTGGCAGCGCCGGCGGCTATACCACCCTGTGCGCGCTCACGTTTCGCAATGTGTTCAAGGCCGGCGCCAGCCATTTTGGCGTCAGCGATGCCGAGGCTCTGGCCAAAGACACCCACAAGTTCGAGAGCCGCTATCTCGACAATTTAATCGGTGCCTACCCCGCTGAAAAAGCCACCTACATCAAGCGTTCGCCCATCCACTTCGCCGACAAAATCTCTGCGCCGCTGATCCTGCTGCAAGGCCTGGACGATCCGGTGGTGCCGCCCGACCAGAGCGAGCGCATGTTCATCGCCGTGCGTAACAAGGAAATTCCCACGGCCTACGTGACGTTCGAGGGTGAGCAGCATGGCTTCCGGCAAGCCAAAAATATCAAGCGCGCGTTGGAAGCCGAGCTCTACTTCTACAGCCGCGTGTTCGGCTTCGGGCTGGCCGATGCCGTGGAACCCGTCACCATCGAGAACCTGGATTGATACCTATTCATTGAGCCGTCATTCCCGCGCAGGCGTCCCCGCTGCGGGGCGGAATCCAGACCTTCCAATTACGGTAGCGTCGGGGTTACGCCTAGATTCCCGCCTCCGCGGGAATGACGTGGTTACTTAAAAACTTTCCTTTGACAGACAGTGGCACTGGAAAACAAAAAAGAGGATGTCGCGCGTTGTGCGCGACACCCTCTTTACAAAGCTCAGCAAAAAATGCTTAAGCGACCGAGTCCTTGAGGGCCTTCAAGGGACGGGCGGTCACCTTGTTGTAAGCGGGCTTGGCCTTGGTCATCATCATCTCGCCGGGGCGGAAGGGGTTGGCGCGCTTCTCGGCCTTCTTGGCGGGGATGCGGCGCAACTGCAACTTGAGCATGCCGGGCATCACGAACACGCCGGGGCCCTTCTTGCCCAACTCTTTCTTGATCGTGTCATCCAGAGTAGACAATACCGCATTCACCTGCACCTTGGTCAAACCGGTGGCCTCAGACAATGTGGTCGCCAGTTGCGACTTGTTCATTTGCTTCTTCACGGCGGGTGCTGCTGCGGGCTTCTTCTCTGCCGCGGGTTTCTTCTTTGCTACTGCCATTTATCTTTCTCCTATCCTAAAACTCCTGAAATCTTCAGGGATGTAAAGTGATCTTAGCCTATTTTTTGCGCATTAGGCAAGTTATCCACAAGCATTTTGGCTGAAAAATGGCATTTTTTAAGGTTGATATCGCATTTTTCCCCGAATTTTGGCCTGTTTTTTGCAAATAGGCTGTGGATAACTTTGTGGATAGTGCATATGTCATGGCCTTAGTTTTCATTCTCACCCATTCCTCTCGCTATAATTTTGCGGCTTTCAGTGTCACCAAGTCATCAAGTCACCAACATGAATGCATGAAACGTTAAGACGCATCAAAGTGCATCGAGCGAGTCGCAGATTGATGACTGCGAGTATTCAGAGCGAGGGGTTGTATTGCGTTGAATTGGAAAATAGCAGGATCAAAAACGGCACCCAAACAAGCCACGCCCATCCGAGCCCACCTCATTGCGTGTTTTACTGCGCTGTGTCTGGGTCTTAGCGCCTGTTCGGATGATCCAACACCGCCACCCCAGCCCATCGTTCCCACCTTCTTCGTCACTCAATCGACATCCACGGCCACACCGCCCGCTACCGAAACGCCGGCCCCCACCTCAACCCCCGACGCCAACACACTGCAACAACAGGCCGAAACCGCCGTGCACCACGGCGACACGCCGTTGGCCATCCAGCTCTACACCCAGGAACTTGCGTTGCTCCTAGCCAATGGCCCGGAAGCCGCGCGCACCCGTCTGGCGTTGGCCCAGGCCCAATTACGCGCCGGTGATGCCACATCGGCTGCCCAAACCGTCGCTCCATTGCTGGCCGCCACCAGCGCCGACCCGGCCTTGCTGGCTGATGCCCAGGCCGTGCTGATTCGCTCGCAACTCGCCGTGGGCAATCTGCCCAGTGCCGCGTTCCTATTAAACGAGGCCATCTCGGCCGGCCATGTGCTCTCGCCCTATCTCAATCTATGGCTGGGCGATGCCTACATCAGCGCCTCGCAACCCATCAGCGCCATCGCGCCCTATCAACAGGCAATTGAGGCCGCTCCCGGCCTGTCCGCCGAATTCTCGCGCCGCGAAAAACTCGCGCTGGCGTATCGTCTGGCCAACCAACCCGCCGAGGCCATTGCCCAATATCAAAACATCATCGCCCGTTCGAAGGTGCCTGCGTATCAGGCCCGCATGAAGTTTGAGATGGCCCAGGACATGCTGGCCGCCGGTCAGAACCCGCCGGCCTACACGATTTTGCAAGATCTCGTAGTCAATCAACCAGCCACCCAACAAGCCGCGCTGGCCGTGCCCGTGCTCACGGCCGCCAACATCGCGATAGACCCATTGCAGCGCGGCATCATCAACTACAACGCCGGCAACCACGAGGCCGCGCGCGATGCCTTCCGGCAGGCCATTGAGCTGAACGATGGTCGCGGGGATGTGATTCGCTACTGGGCCGCGCTCAACTACCTCGAACTCGATCTGCCCGACGATGCAGTGCGCAATCTCGATCAAACCATCGCCTCCAATACCGATGCCGTGCGCGTGGCCGAGGCATGGGCCGAGAAAGCCAAGCTCTACGCGGAGCTTGAAAACGAGGCGCTGGCCAAGGAGTCCTACGCTGGCTTCAAACAAATTGCCACTGCAACCGAACCCAACGCCAAAGCCATGTTCGATATCGGTGCCGCCTTTGAGCGCCGGCAGTGGTTTGCCGAGGCCATCGAAGCGTTTACGCTCTCGGAGTCCTTTGCGCCTGGTGCACAGGATGGGCCGCGCGCGCTGGCCAAAGCCGCCGCGCTGGCTTTTCGGCTGGGCGAGAACACCCGCGCCATCAGCCTGACTCTGGGCGTCGACACGCGCTACGCCAACAATGCGTTTGCGCCGCTGGCACAAATGTGGCTGGGCAAAGCGCAGATAGCGGCCGGCAACGTTGTCAGCGGCCAGGCAACCTTGCAACAAGTAGCCCAAACCAGGCCCGATGAATTTGCGGGCGTGCGCGCGGTTGAACTGCTGGCCAATGTGGCTCCGCTGGCCGCGCCCACCTCGGCCCTGCCCTCACTCGCTGGTGCCGACACCAACGAGGCGGGCCGCGCCGATGCCGAGCAATGGCTGCTGAGTTGGATCACGCCGACCCGCGCCCTCACCGACACAGCCGCTGCGGATGCGGCCATCACCCAGGATATCCGCTTTGTGCGCGGCACAACCCTGGCCCGCCTCGGCTTCGAGCCCGAGGCATTAGGCGAGTTTGGCGCGCTGTTCAGTGCCTATGCCGGCGACCCCATCGCGCTCTACCAACTGTCGCTGCACCTGCGCAGCATCCGGCTCTACCGCCTGTCGATCTCAGCCGCCGACGCACTCATGCGCCTGTCACCGTTCCCCACCCCCTCGGCCCTGCCCAAATTTATCGCCCGGTTGCTCTACCCGGCCTACTACGCCGAGCTGGTGCAGCCGTATGCCGAGGAGTTTGGGGTGGATCCGTTGCTGGTCTTCTCGGTGATTCGACAGGAGAGCCTGTTCGAGTCATTCGCCGAATCCAGTGCCGCTGCCATCGGCCTCATGCAGGTGGTGCCGCCCACCGGTGCCGAGATCAACACCGAGTTGAGCTGGCCGCCCAATTACACGGTGCAAGATT
>JBBQST010000115.1:0-10510 GCA_038213625.1 Thermoflexales bacterium | reverse complement strand
AAGGGGTTTGCGCGCACCTATCGGCCCCAGCACGCGCGTTTGGGGCATATCGCCGGCCGGCTCGATGTCCGCGACATCGCAACCCGGCCCTGGCAGGCCGAGCGGCTCTGTCACGTCCACCAGCACACCGTGGACATCGAGGACAACCAGATTCTGGCGTGGACGTTGGCTCTCATTGCACGCAATCAGCTGTGCAGCCCGCGCGTGCAACCCACCATCCGGCAGGCCTATCGCGCCCTCACGCCCATGGTCACGCTGCGGCCCTTTCAAGGCCAGGATTGCAGCGGACGAACCTACAACCGGCTGAATGCCGATTACGCCGCGCTGCACGCCTTGTGCCGGTTCTTCCTCGACCACACCGGCCCGGTCAACCAGACCGGCGAGTTTGAGATGTTGCCATTCCTGGTGCATATGCCGGCGCTGTTCGAGCTGTTTGTGGCCGAATGGTTACACCAGCACGTGCCCGGTCATCTGGCCGTTCGCGCCCAGCACACCATCGGCACCAGCAATAGCGCTCTGCGTCCTCGCATCGACATCGTCATCTACGACCGCGAGAGTGGCCGGCCACGCCTGGTGCTCGACACCAAATACAAGGCAGACGCACGGCCCAGCGAAGCCGATGTGTATCAGGTAATGGCGTATGCCGATTTTGCCCGTTGCGAGGAGGCGCTGCTGGTGTATCCCACCCCGGCTGTGCAGCCGTTCCACCTGCGCACCCACCAAAAAACAGTGCGCGCCGTGGCTTTCTCGTTGAATGAGGATTTGGAAACAGCCGGCCAGCACTTTTTGCAATCCGTGCTCAGTGGCCTGAGTTAACGCGATCTACGACCTGGATGGCATCAAAATGGCTCTTAATTCGTTTTTCTAAATGGCCCTGCCAGTTTGTCTCAACATAAGCTATGACTGGAGCCAATTAATCATTAGCACTCATCTCAACCGTGCAACGTCCTCATGCAGGGGCAGCCTGAGACCCGTCCATGCGAGTGAAAAATTTTTTGAGACGAGTTCTAGTCAGGGAGAAATATGAACAGACGCGCTTTCCTTCGCCATTCGTTCCTCGCCGGCGCTGTGGGTGCCGGCATGGCGCTCAGTGCCTGCGCCGTGCAGCCGCCGTCAGCGGTTAATCCAAACGCCAACACCCCGGGCTCGCTCCTCATCGGCGTCAGTGGCCCGCTCACCGGCCCCAACGCCCAATATGGAGCCTCGTTCAAGCGCGGCTTCGATCTGGCTGTTGAAGAGATCAACGCCAAGGGCGGCATCGCCGGGCGCGGCGGCGCAGACGGCGGCGGCGCAGGCGGCCGCAAGATCGAATACATTTTTGAGGACACCCAGGCCGACCCCAAGCAAACCGTGATCGTGGCCCAAAAGTTTGTGGCCGATCCACGCGTTCTGGTCGAGATGGGCGACTTCAGCAGCACGGCGTCGATGGCGGCTTCCTCCATCTATCAGCGCGCCGGCCTCGTCCAGTTTGGCTTCACCAACAGCAACCCGCTGTTCACCGAAGGCGGCGACTACATGTGGAGCAGCTCCGTCACCCAGGCCAAGGCTTCGCCGGTGCTGGCCGATTTCGCCTCCAAAGATTTGGGGTTGAAGAAGGTGGCCGTGTTGCATCTCAACACCGATTGGGGCAAGAGCAGTGCCGATCTATTTGCCGCCCACGCCAAGGAAATTGGGTTGGAAGTCGTCGACACTGAAGGCTATGCGCCGGATGAAAAGAATTTCGCCGATGTGCTGACGCGGGTGCGCGCTCTGAGTCCCGACGGCCTCGTGCTGTTCTCGTACGAGACCGATGGCGCGCAAATTGCGTTGCAGTTGGCGAAGCTCGGCCTCAAGCTGCCCATGGTGGCCGGCGCATCCCTGCAATCACCCCAATTCATCACCCTGGCCGGCGCCGCCGCTGAAGGGGTTTATGTGAAAGGTGAATTCTTCCCGCAAGACCCACGGCCCGAAGTGCAAGCCTTTGTAAAAGCGTTCCAGGCCAAATACAACGAGGAGCCAGAGTTCTTCGCCGCGCACGCCTATGACGCGTTCAAGTTCGTTGCCGCAGCCATCGAGAAGGCCGACCCCGACAGCGCCGGGTTCAACCGCGCCGCCATCAAAAACGTGATGGCCGAAACCAGCATCACCAGCGTCATCTACGGCACGCTCAAGCTCGACCCGCAAACGCGCCGGCCACCCGAGCCCGGCTACGTCAACCTGGTGGTGAAAGACGGCAAGTTCGTGGTGTGGGACGGGAAGAAGTAGCCGATGGAGGGGATAAGAGACGGGGGACGGGAGACGACGGACGGCAATACATGACTCAAGACTTTTGACTCCAGAGTCAAGAGTAAAGAGTCTTGAGTCGTCGGCCGTCCCCCGTCTCTTCTCCCCCCTCCCCGCTCACTTCTGCTTGCCGCGCTTCAAATACTCCGCCACATCGTCATACAGGCCGCTCTGGTTGGAGTACATCACGTAGTTCTGCGCCACTTGCAGCCACTCACTGGTGCTCGGCCGCACGCGCTTCATGGCCGCGGCCATATCGCTCTCGGTGATGGGCCGCACCACGCCCGTGTTCAGCGCATCCGTCATGGCGCGTTCGCTGGCCGTCTCAATAATCGCCATCAGATCAGCCCCGCTATAGCTGGCCGTGCGCTGGGCCACGGCATTCAGGTTCGTCCCCACATGCGGCTTGTTGCGCAGATGCACCTGCAAAATAGCCAGCCGCGCGGCATAGTCGGGCGGCTCCACAAAAATGGTGTGGCCAAAGCGGCCTGGCCGGCGCAAGGCTGAATCCATGTCCCAAGGCGCGTTCGTCGCGCCCAGAATCATCAGCCCATCGTTATTGCCCTGCATGCCATCCATCTCGTTCAAAAACTGGTTGACGAGATTGCGGCCGGCACTGTTGCGCAGGTTCATCCGGCTGTTGCCAATGGCGTCGACTTCATCGAAGAACAGCACGGCCGGCGTCTGGCCATAGCCGGTGGCGCGGCGGGCACTCTCGAACACGGCGTGCAGCTTGCGCTCGCTCTCGCCCAGATACATGTCCAGCACATCGTTCAGACCCACATAGATAAATTCGGCCTTCACCTCACCCGCCGTCGCGCGCGCGATGTAGGTTTTGCCGCAACCGGGTGGGCCGTAGAGCAAAATCCCGCCGCCCACTTTCTTGCCGTAGGCCCTGTAAATCTCGGGCTTTTGCAGCGGATAAATAATGCTGAGCCGAATGCGCTCTTTGACCGCGTCCATGCCGCCCACATCTTCGAAGGTGATGCCGGCGCGCTCCTGGATCACCACGCCCCCTTGCGCAAGCGGATCAGTCTGCCCCTCCCCAGTGTTAACCGGATCGTTGGCAATGGTGTTGGTGAGTTTGACTTTGAGCGTCGGATCCAGCTTGACCGCAATGCCCTGCTGCACAAACGCCTCGCCAAAATCGCCGGCCGCGCTCAATGCATGGGCATAGAGCAAATGCGCCTCGGCATGAGCCTCATTCAGCCGCACAGCCTGATCCAATATCGGCCTGGCCTCTTTGGCGCGATTGAGCTGCAACAGCGCACGCCCCAGACCCAGCGCGGCTTCGAAGCTTTGGGCATCAACATCGTGCGCGGCCTGATATTCCACTAGCGCCTGATCAAAAAGATTTGCATCGGCCAGCGCTTTGGCCAGCAACAAACGCAATGGCACAACATTGGGCGTGGCTGCCACCGCAGCGCGCAACCCGGCGATGAAATCTGCCGACATACCACAAATTGTACGCCGCCGGTCAATAGCGCGAGACCAACAGATGCCTTTTTGCAAAGCCAGCCCACTGGGTGGGCGACTGGCCGCGCTTTGCCCTTACAACTGCAATGTCTGCTTCGCGTCCAACGCCAGAATCTTCTGGTGCAAATAGCGCGTCCGCAGCCGCGACTCCACTTTGGAGCTGATAAACAGCACATACACCACCACACCTGCCAGCGAAATGACAAACACACCCCCGGCCAGTTGCGCCGCGCCAAGCGAGATCGTGATCGCCAGCAGCACGAAGGGGAGCAAACCCAGACCGACGTTCATCAGGGTAAACCACTTGCCAATGGGATAGGCCCGGCCCAGCGTGCGCTCCAGGCTGCGCTGGTACTCGCGGTGGGTCGGGGCCAGCTTGAGCGCGGCATGAAAGTGTTGTGCCGCAGCATGGTAGTTTTTCTGTTTGTGTTTAAGCCAGCCCAAATTGCTGTGAAACAGGGCGTTGAGCGGGTCCAGTTCCATCGCCTTACTGTATTCGGCCTCGGCCTCGGTGTCCCGATGAAACTCCTCCAGGCCGACGGCGTAGTTGTTGTGCGCCATCGGCACGTTGGGGTTGAGCTCAATCGCCTTCTCACACGCCTCCAGTCCCTCGTTAAACAACCGCGCCGACATCAACACATCAGACAGATTGATCCACAAATCGGCATCGCCCGGGTTAAGCTGAACCGATTCGCGCGAGGCCGCAATGGCATCGGTGTAACGCTGTTGGTCTTTGAGCGCGCGACTCAACATGTTGTAAGCCGAGGCATTGTTGGGGTAATAGCTGATCAGGGTGCGCGCGGTTTGCTCAGCGCCCACGGCATCCCCACTGCGCCGTTGCGCCACGGTCAGGTTGTAAAGCCCATTAAAGTGACGCGGATTAAGCAGCAACGCGCGCTGGGCCTCGGCCACCGCCTCCTTCCAACGCCGCAGCTCGATCAGTGCCCAGGCGCGCTCGGCGATGTGGTCGGGGTTGGGGGTGGAGGGAGAGTCGATCATGGAAGATGGCGGTGCGGAGGCGGATGGCGGTTAGTGGCTGGCTGCTAGCGGCTAGCCGCCAACAGCCAGCAGCTTCTTCACCGCCCACGCGGCATGTTCGCGAATCAACGGCTCCTCATCACCATCATCCATGCGTGCGCGCAGCACCGGCAACGCCTCGGCGTTGCCCCAATTGCCCGCGGCCACACACGCATTGCGCAATAGGCCGCGCCGCTTGGTGCGCACCAGCGGCGTGTTCTTATAGCGCTCTCGAAATGTAGCCGGCGTGAGTTGCAACACATCCAACAGCTTCGGCGCGGCACGATCCCAATCAAATGGCATAAACGCCCGGCCCAATATGGAACGAGTGGGGCTCGAAAATCGCCGCACATACGGGCACACATCCTGGCAAATATCGCAGCCAAACAGCCAGTTGCCCATGTGCGGCCGCAGCTCCACAGGAATGCTACCCTTCAACTCAATCGTCAAATAGCTGATGCAGCGCCGCGCATCGAGCACGCCGGGTTGCGGGAATGCCTGGGTGGGACAAGCCGTGAGGCAGCGCGTGCAATTGCCGCAGCCGCACCGAGCCTTCCGATTCACACCCTCACTCCTCACACCTTCATCACTTTCATCCGCAATCTCCTCCCCCACCAACACGGCCCCCAAAAATAAAAAGCTGCCGCGCTCGCGATGAATGAGGCAGGTGTTCTTGCCGATAAAGCCCAGGCCACACGCCTCGGCCCAGGCCCGCTCCATCACCGGCCCGGTATCCACATACGCCCGCGAATGCTCAGAGACGAACTCGCCCAGCTCGCGCAGCCGCGGCGTCATCACCTCGTGGTAGTCCAAACCCCAGGCATAGCGCGCGATGCGGCCGCGGCTGGGGTCCTGCAAAATCTCGTAGGGCACGGCCTGGGTGTCATAGCCCAAACCCACCATCACCACCGTGCGCGCGTTCGGCAGCACCCGTTGTGGATCGCCGCGCCGCTCAGGGTCGCGCGCCAGATAACCCATCTCGCCGTGGTAGCCCTTGCGCAACCACGCCACAAAATCTGCCGCGCCAGGCACGGGGCCGGCTGGCGCAAAACCGATCAGATCAAAGCCCAACGCCAACGCTTTCTCGCGAATCAGCGCGGCCGAGAGCCGGGGAGTGGCAGGCGGATGAGAGGGGCTGGGTATGGGCATGGGGATTGGTCTGGAGATCGGTAAGAAGGCTGGTAAAAGATCGGCGTTTGGGCGAATTAACTTAATACTAATGCGAACCCCCTACGCTGCTATGTATAATCATCTCGCAAAGTATTGCATCATTCAAATAACAAGATAACCAACAGATAAGGAATTGGGGCCGGCTGAGTCCCGTAGTTGCATCGCTGAATTCATACCGATCGTGCGTTTTAACGTATAGCGATCCTCGATTTTGAAGTGGTGAGTTTGTATTTCATTTCGCATTTCATATTGTTGACGGCTTGTCCTGACGGCGAGCACGCTAAGCAGCATCACACTCGCATTAAACCTCGCAGCGTCTCGAACCTCTCCACAAGATCCACCCGGACTTACGGACCAGACTTACGGATTGGACGGATTCGTAAACGCACGAGCAGCTTTCAACAAGCACTGAAAACACTGAATTTCAGGCCCCTTGCCACTTCAATACAAATATGAACGCGCCATGCAACCTCGCAGCGCCCTCCGCAGCCCCAATTCCCCGATAGATTTCCATGCCAACCAAGACCACGAACACAACGAAACCACGCAAAGATACTGCCCCCAAAACGGCAGCAGCTCCCAAAGAGAGCACGACTTCCAAGGAAGCCCCTACAGTCGCCACACCGAACCGGTCTCGCACCCGCGCCATTGATGCGCTGAATGCACCGAAGAAACTGGCTCGCAAGAAAGACGAACTGGCCACCATCGCTCCCGATGCGGCGCCGGCGTCCACAACCAAAACACGCCGTCGGCCGGCCGCCGCACCCGCGCCGGAGACACCGGCCAGCCCACCCGAACCCAAAGCTTCGCAACCGCGCCGGTCCTCGGCCCGCCAAACACCCGCCGCACCCGCGCAATCGGGTCCCGCACCCACACCGGTGGTGCGCAGCAAGCCCGTGGTGGTTGCACCGCCCGCGCCCATCGCCCTGCCTGTGGCGCAGCGCGAAGCCACCTGGTATCGCATGGACCTGCACATGCACACGCCGGCCTCGCACGACTATGAGCAGCCCGAAAAGAGCTACCTCGATATCCTGAAGCAGGCCGAGAAGCGCGGGCTGCACATGATCGCGTTCACCGACCACAACTCGGCCAGCGGCTTCCGCAACATGCTGCGCGAGATTAGCGATCTGGAAATGCTGGAGCGGCTCGACCGTATCCGGCCCGATGAGCTGGCCCGGCTGGAAGAGTTCCGCCGGCTGCTCAAGAAGGTTGTGGTGCTGCCGGGCTTCGAGTTCACCGCCACATTTGGCTTTCACATTCTGGGCATCTTCCCGCCCGACAAACCGCTGCGCGAGATTGAGAACGTGCTGGTACAACTGCGCGTGCCCAATATGGCCATCGACCTGGGGTTGACCGAGGCCGGTGCCACCAGCGATGTTCTGACGGCTTATCGGCTGATTGACGAAGCGGGTGGCATTGCCATTGCCGCGCACGCCAACAGCAGCAACGGCGTATCCATGCGTGGCATGAACCTGGGCGGCCAGACCCGCATCTCGTTTACCCAGGACCCGCACCTGCACGCCATCGAATTTACCGATCTGGATCGCGGCCGGCGCAGCAGTGCCATGCTATTTCGCGGCACGCGCGCCGAATATCCGCGCATCATGCATGTGGTGCAGGGCAGCGACGCACACCGCATCGCCATCGATCCCAAGAATCCCAAGCGCCTGGGCATTGGCGAGCGCCCCACCGAGGTCGAGCTGCCCAACCTGAGCTTTGGTGCATTGCGCGAACTGTTTGCCAGCCAGGAGTTTGATCGCATTCGGCCCGTGGGCATGATCGAGGCGAAGGAGACGACTGACAGTTTGCAGGCTGCGCGCATCGTCGGCGAGGGCGCCACGGTGGTCTTTCACGCCACGCTGCCCAAGCGCCCCGAGAAGAAGGCCACCCGCGGCAAAGCCAGGCAGGTCGAGACGAATCCGGCCGAGATGGATGAGGCCTACGATGCCATCCTGCGCGACATCTGCGCCATGGCCAACGGCACCGGCGGCCATGTCTACATTGGCTGCGAGGCCAACCTGCGCAAGAAGCCGGCGGGGGTATCCGACCCGGCCGCGGCCACGCAGTTGAGCGAAGCCATCTATCGCCAGATTCACCCGGCCATCAACTCCGCCGTTAGCACGCAACCCATTGATGGCGATAGCGATGGCAAGCATGTCATTGCCGTGCGCGTGTCGGCCAGCGACAAGGCCCCGTTTAACTACAAGAACTCGTTCTGGGTGCGCGATGGCGTGACCACGCGCGTCAGCACTCGCGATGAAATCGTGGCCATTGTTCGCCGCGTGGTCGAGGAAGGCCTGGCCGCCAGTGCAGCAGCGCGTGTCACCGCGTCCACGCCTGCGCAAAATCAACAGGCCCAGCAATCCCGCCGGTCTGCGCATCAGCGTTCCGACCGCACAGGGGACCGAACCGAGCGCACGGGTGATCGCTCGAACGACCGTGGTGATCGCAGTTCCGAGCGCGGCAGCGACCGCAATAACGACCGCACCAACGAGCGTACCAGCGACCGCACCAGCGACCGCGACACGAATCGCGTTGAGCGCAATGTGGAGCAACCGCGCCCAGAACGCGTGGCACCGCAACAACGCCCGCACTCGGATCGCAACGAGCAAGTTCGTAACGACCAGGGCCGCAATGAGCCGGGCCGCAATGAGCCGGGCCGTAATGAACGAGGGAGTGAACGGGGCCAGTCCAACCGCCAGAGTCAACCCAACCAGCCCAACCCGCCCGCCCAGCGCGAGCGCAACAACCCAAACCCGGCCCAACAGCAGCAGGTGCAACCCCAAACGCCGCAGCAACCGCAGCGGGCAGTGGAGCAAACACCGCCGCCGGTTGTAACACCGCCGGCCACACCCGCACCCGTAGAAGCAGCGCCGCCAACGGCTTCGACGGCACCGGCCGCACCTCCGGCTCGTCGCTCCTTCATGGAAGAGCTGCAAGCCGCGCAGGCCAAGCTGGCCGCGAACGCGGTTGTAACACCCAAGCCTGCACAGCCCTCGCAACAACCCACGCAGTCATCGGCTTCGACCGAGCGCGGGCAAAACCAACCGGCCAACGGCGGCAATGTGCGTATAGAGGGTGCGCCGCGCAACGGCGTGCAAGTGCTAGGCATGGAAGAGCGCGACGGCGTGGTCTACTTCACCGTGCGGGATGTGCGCAACAACACGCTGGTGCGCAACGTCACCCTGAAGAGCGCGCGCGACCTGTGGCACTACGCCATTACCCAGCACGCCGACAATCCCGAGGGCCCCGAAGATCTGGTGTGGCAGGGCAACAAGGCGGTGGTGAGCAAGGCACTACGCGCCGGCAAGATGCGCTATGACCTGGCCGTGCGCGATGCCGAGGGCAACGTGCGCATGTTCTACGGCGTCACCGACGATGGCCTGAGCGAAGGCTGGCGCGAACTGGTCACCCAGTTCAACGATGCCAACGCGTCTGAGGATGAGGCTGAAGATGACGAGGACGATGAGGATTTCGAAGCTGAAGATCAGCAATAACGATGCGCGTGCAAGCGCTGTTTAGTCAGGGCTCGGAGCGCTTAAAGCGCTCCGAGCCCTTTTTGTTTGCGCCGGCGCTCTTGCACACAGGCGTCGCATTTACGATTACGCTGGGTGACGCATTTTGCTATCAATCAGCGTTAATACCCTTTCACTCTTTCACACTTTCGATCAAACTGACATGCTTGAAAAATCTTTCTGGCAGGACACCATTGAATTTCCAACACTAGACGCGGCGCGTCCGTTGCCGGCCAGGGTCGATATCGTGATTGTGGGCGGCGGTTATACGGGCATGGCGGCCGCGCGGGAGCTGGCCAAACGCGGCGCCAATGTGGTGGTGCTGGAGCAACACACCTTCGGCTGGGGCGCCAGCTCGCGCAACGGCGGCATGGTGCTCACTGGCACCAAGCTCAGCGCCCGCGCGCTGCTGGACAAATATGGCCTGCAAGTGGCGCGGAATCTGTGGCGCGGCTCGATGGATGCCATTGCCTATGTCGAAAAGCTGGTGCAGGATGAACACATCGCCTGCGACTTCCAGCGCCGGGGGCATTTGGAACTGGCCTGGAAACCCAGCCACTTTGCGCACTATCAACATGAAGCCGAGCTGCTGAACCAGACCTTTCAACATCCCGTCAGCTTGATCAACAAGGCCGATTTGCAACAGGAGATTGGTAGCGATGTCTACCACGGCGGTCTGCTGGACGAGGCCAGCGCCGGGCTCAATCCGGCCCAATATGCAGCCGGCCTGATGGGTGCGGCAATCAAGGCGGGCGCAACGTTGTTTGACCAGACCACGGTCCAACGCATTCGCCTGCAAACGGCCGGCGCAATCCATCGTTTTCGCATCAACACCTCGCGCGGCGAGATTGAATCCAACCAGGTTCTGATCGCGACCAACGGCTACACCGGCCCGGCCACGCCTGGTTTACAGCGCAAAGTAGTGCCGGTCGGCAGCTACATCATCGCCACCGAGCCGCTGCCGGATGCGCTGGCGGCCGAGCTGATTCCACATCGGCGCATGGTCTACGACTCCAAAAACTGTTTGTATTACTGGCGGTTGAGTGCAGATAACCGCAGGATTTTTGGGG
>JBBQST010000114.1:0-10521 GCA_038213625.1 Thermoflexales bacterium | reverse complement strand
GTTGGCGATGAGCGTTGGCAGCGGGCCGCTGTTGCCGATGCAGGTGGTGCAGCCGTAACCCACCACATTGAAGCCCAGTTTCTCCAGCGGCTCCAACAACTCGGCGTCGCGCAAATACTCGGTCACCACTTTGCTGCCAGGAGCCAGGCTGGTCTTGACATACTTCGGCACCGTCAGCCCCTTTTCCACGGCCTTCTTGGCCAGAATGCCCGCGCCCAACATCACGCTGGGGTTGCTGGTGTTGGTGCAACTGGTGATGGCGGCAATGACCACCGCACCGTGCCGCATCTCTAAAGTCACCGGCACCGCTGTGGCAGTTTTGGCCGGCTCATCGCCATTCGACATGCGCGTGCCGCCGTTGTAGTGCACGGTGGCCGTGCGGCCCAACTCTTCCACCTTCAAGCCAAAGCCGCGATCCTTGGTCGGCGCGATTAAGGCTGCCTCGAACTGCGCTTTCATATCCTTGAGCGGCACGCGATCCTGCGGGCGCTTGGGGCCGGCCATGCTCGGCTCCACCGCGCCCAGGTCCAGCTCCAGCGAGTCGGTGAAAATGGGATCGGCCATCGTGTCGGTGCGGAACAGGCCCTGCATCTTGGCGTAGCGCTCGGTCAGGTCGGCGTCTTCCGTGCGGCCGGTCGCGCGCAGGTAGCGCAGCGTCTCGGCATCAATCGGGAAGTAGCCCATCGTCGCGCCATATTCGGGGGCCATGTTGGCGATGGTGGCCCGATCACTCAGGCTCATGCTGCTGAGGCCGGTGCCGTAGAACTCGACGAACTTCTCGACCACGCCCTTCTTGCGCAGCATTTGCACCACGGTCAGGGTCAGGTCGGTGGCCGTCACGCCCTCGCGCAACGCGCCATACATTTTGAAGCCAACCACTTCGGGCATGACCATATACAGCGGCTGGCCCACCATCACGGCCTCGGCCTCAATGCCGCCCACGCCCCAGCCGACCACGCCCAGGCCGTTGATCATGGTGGTGTGGCTGTCGGTGCCGACGAGGGTGTCGGGGAAGGCCAGAATTGACGATTGACCATTGACGATTGACTCGCGCGTCATCGTCACTTTGGCCAGATATTCGAGGTTCACCTGATGGACGATGCCGGTACCGGGCGGCACGACGCGAAAGTTCTTCAGCGCCTTCTGGCCCCATTTGGCAAATTGATAGCGCTCGTTGTTGCGCTCGAATTCCTTCTCCAGATTTAATAGAAATGCGTCGCTGGTGCCGAAGAAGTCCACCTGCACCGAGTGGTCGATGACCATGTCCACCGGCACCAGCGGGTTCACCTTGGCCGGGTCGGCATGCACGCGGGCCAGCGCCGAGCGCATGGCAGCCAGATCGACCAGACACGGCACGCCGCTGAAGTCCTGCAAAATGACGCGAGCCGGCTTGAAGGGCAGCTCATCGGGCTGCACGTTCTTGGCATCCCAATTGGCCAGCCGGCGCACATCGTCCTGGCTGATCTCAAAATCGTCCTGCTGGCGCAACGCCTGCTCCAACATGATCTTCATGCAGAATGGCAGCCGGCTGACTGGGCCAATACCCGTCTTTTCAAGGACATTCAGGTGGTAGATGCCGACTTTGCCAGTCGCCGTTTCCATCTCCGTAAAGGCACCAAAAGAGTTCTTGCTCATAAATCGATCAATTCTCCGAAATTCAAAAAGGGTTTGCCCAAACCGGTCTGACGTGGGTTTAGGCAGGTTGCAAATGTGGACGAACGAAAGTCCTCGATCCTGCAAGGCAGGTCGAGTTAAGTTGTAAATGAGGGCCGTTAGGGGGCGCGCGCAGAGACGAGCTGCTTATCCGCAGTCGAAGTGAAATGGCGAATGCACGTCATCAATCTCATCGCTGAACCTATTTTACAACTTTGCGCGGAAAGTGGCACACGGTATTTTGAAGTGGGCATGAGGTTGGCAAGTGGAATGTTAGAGCGCAACCACGTCATTCCCGCGAAGGCGGGAATCCAGGTTTCGATCAACCTATTGTGCTGGGGTTACGTCTGGATTCCCGCCTTCGCGGGACTGACGGCGTGAAGCGACATGCTTTCACAAGCCAACAGTCGCAGGAGTTGTTGCCAGCCGCCAGCCGCCAATCTTGTCTCGCTATAATTTCGCTCGCGTGTTGCCTAACTCCACTTTGCCCGCCAACCTTTTGCGGATTGGCGATTTCTCTCAACTGGCCCAGGTGTCGGTGCCGACGTTGCGGCACTACAACGATCTGGGGTTGTTGCCGCCGGCCCACGTCGACCCCTTCACCGATTACCGCTACTACGCGCTCGACCAATTGCCACGGCTGAATAGAATCCTCGCCCTCAAAGACCTCGGCCTCTCGCTCGACCAGATCAAGCGGCTGATCCATGAGCAACTGCCGGCCGGGCAATTGCGCAGCATGTTGGCCACCAAGCGCGCCGATATTGAGCACGAGCTGACCCGCGAGCGCGACCGGCTGGCCCGCGTGGAAGCCCGCTTGCGCCAGATCGAAGAGGAGAATGCACCGCCGCGCTATGAGGTCGTGCTCAAACGCGTTGAAGCCCAGACCATCGTGGCGACGCGCCAGATCGTGCCGCACATCAGCCAGATGGGCGACCGGCGCTGGCCGATGTTCGAGGGGTTTTATGCCGCCCTGCGAGCCTGTGGCGTCAGCGTTCAAGACATCGATCTGGAATTGGTGCTGTATCACAATCCTGAGTTCATTGAAGAGAACATTGATATGGAGGTGGCCGGCAGCATCAACAAGGCAGTGCAGAAGAAGCTCACGGCCGTCTCGTCACCCCTGACCGTGCGCGAGTTGCCGGCCGTTGCCACCATGGCGAGCACCGTGCACAGCGGCAGCTTGTATGACATTCCTCAAGCCATCATCGCTCTGTATGCCTGGCTCGGCGCGAATGGCTACCGCTCGGCCGGCCACCTGCGCGAGTGCCATTTGTTTGGCAGTGAGGTGAACGTGCAGACGTCGGAAGAGGCGTGTCTGCCGTATATTTTGGAGATGCAGATTCCGGTGGCGCGCGCGACGGAGCCGGTGGGTGTAGGCGAATCGTAGAGACGTGGCCGCTGGGCCGTCTCTACCGGCAACTCAACAGATCATTGCCGTATTTGGCATTCTGGCGTTGCCAATACTCGCGCAGAATCTTGCCGTTTAGACCTTCAGAGGCTGGGTCGTAGGTGGTGGCGATGATGCCGATGCCCAGATCATCCTCGGCCACACTGCGGCTCATCCAGTTGGGAAACAGGAATGGCGCCTGCTTGAGTGGATATTGGTTCATCCGCTCCACATCGGCTCCGTACACCACATTGCCGCCGCTGATGAGTGCTTTGCCCGTACCGTCGAGCATCCAGTCGGTGTTGCTGACCAGAACGATGAGCTCGCGCCGGTAGCCGCGCACAATATCGACCAGAGCTTGCAGGGTATTGCGCTCCTTGCCGGAGTTGAGCGGCCGGTCGAACGGCTCCAGCCACAGCCCCGAAGTCGCGCTGACAGGATAGGCCATGACCTGGCGCATGAACTCCTCGGTGGCATCGGCCTTATCGTTCAACGTGTTTTCAGGCTTGGTGTGCAGACGCACCACGGCCACCATGCCCAGCCGGTTGGCAGCCTCGACCACCGGGATCAATGTGGCGGGGACGAAGGCCGGCAACAATTCATCCTCATCCACCGGCAGCCGCACAATCTTCGCGCCGGCTTCGGCCAGTTGTTGCAGCCGCTGCTCGGGCTTTTGCGCGCTGGCATTCATCTCGGCAATGGTGGGGAGATTTGCGCCGTGCAAGACCATCGGCCGGTCGCGCTCATCCAGAATCTGGTTGCCTTCCACCCGCAGCGTGCAAAAATGCGGTGGGGTTGAGGGCGTTACACTTCGATTCGCTACAGGAGCGGGTTGAGCACAGGCTGTTAGCAGTGCCATAAAACAGGCACTCCATACACATTTAGAAACCCATTGTCCTGGGCTTGGAAAGTCGATCTTCATGTCCAGCCATCATAGCGCCAGCCCCACGGGATGAGGGCTGATTAAGGCGGCGATTCCCGCGCTCATACACTGGCCAACCACCCACAAAAATAAGGCTTTTGCGATTTCGGCTATGGTATAAATTTGCTGCACTATACCGGCGCGATTACTTATGACTGAAAAGCCAGTTAAGTCCATGTGCCTCAGCATGCCCCCATCTCATTTGCAACAATTTAAGGAGAAAGAAATCTGGATATGAACGGTATAAAAGGTCTTATACGGGGTGCTACAACGCTCGCCCTACTGGGTATGACACTCAGCACTTCACTGGCCGCTATGCCGACTCAGGCACAAACGGCCGTGCGACCCGGCATCAATCTGCTCACCAACCCCGGCCATGAGCATCCCGGTGTTTATTTCGGCGGCCGTGGCGAGATCAATGTCACCTGGAATTGGGTGCCCTTCTGGGAGGAAGCCCCGGCTGGCACCGATCCGCGCGATCAGTATTACCGCACACCAGAATTTCGCCCGCCGTTCGCCAAGGACTATCCCTACCGCGTCCACAGCGGCGCTGGCAGCGACCGCTGGTTCAATTTTTTTGCGCTGAACAAAAAAGCCGGCATCATGCAATATGTCGAGAATGTGCCGGTGGGCAGCCCGCTGCGGTTCACCTCATGGCTGCAATTGTGGAGCAGCAACAAGAACGACAACCAGACGCCGCCGCGCAGTCTGGATGATGGCGATCTTCAGGTGCGCATCTGCATCGACCAGAACGGCGGCCCGCGCGACATGACCGACCCGGAGATGGTCTGTAGCGATTGGTCCAAGCCCTACGACGCCTGGTCGCAGATCAGTGTCGACGGCGTGGCCAAGAACACCGCTGTTAACGTGATCATCTGGAGCACGGCCGAGATTCCGGTGGAACACAACGACATCTACGCCGATGACAGCTGCCTGGAAGTGCTGGCCAAAGCCACCGACAAGGGCATCTGCATGGATGCGGGCTACATTCCCACCGGCGCTGGCATTCAGGCCGCGGATCAAAATGCCGCCTCCGTGGGCGTCTCCACCACCGTCACCACCACGGCATCGACAACGGCTACCACAGGCACAACAGGTACAACACCAACGACGACGACATCAATATCGGCAACGACAGGCACAACGACGACCGTGAAACCAGGCCCAACGCCTCGGCCCACAGTCGCGCCGCGCATCAACGTGGTCGTTGTGCCCACCGACACCACGCCGGCCCTCGCCATCAACACCACAAATAACATCAATGTGCGCGAGAAGCCGTTGCAAACGTCCAAGATTCTGGGCACAGCCCGCCGGGGCGATGTGCTGGCCGTAGTCGGCAAGAGCGCGGACAGCAAGTGGTATCAGGTCACGTTCAAGGACGGCACCGGCTGGGTGCTGGCCTCGCTCAGCAAACCCAACGCGCCAGCCCAGGACGCGCCGGTGATTCAATAAATCACGATCGGTTTTAGCGCCACAGATGTCGCGTGCACAACAAAAACCCTCCGAAGCTCAAGCGCTTCGGAGGGTTTTTTGTTGCGTAGCCATCTATCGTGCACGTGACACGTATGACGTGCACGTGCACGATAGATTCCCAGCCACACGCAATTGCAGCTTCAATACACCATCACACCATCACACCATCACACCATCACACCATCTTTCACACTCCCATCGCGGCTAGAATCGCTCCATGCTCAACAGGTCTGATCTCGTTCGCGCCTCACGGGTCTGCGCGATGCTCATCATGCTGCTTGCGGGCGGTTGCGCCCGCGCCGGCCAAAGCGGCAATGTCGCGGACATTCCCACCCTGGATGCGCCGTCCGGGGTGAACAGCGCTCAATCGGCCAACCCTTCCACCAGCAGCACACCCAGCCCCGAGACCACGACAACACCTGCCTCAACGGCCGAAGCCGAGGCACAGGCACTGGCCCAGACCAACAGCCTGCCCCAGCTCGGCACGCCGCCCGAGCGGCCCCTGTATGTGCTAAATGTGTCGCTGGATTACGAGAAAGGCCTGATCAACGCCCAACAGCGCATCGAGTTCAAAAACCCGACTAATTTGTCCGTCGATGAGTTGAAGTTCAGTGTGCCGCCGGCCCGCCGCGCCAACGCGCTCACCTTTCGCGATGCGCGCATTTATGGGGCTAAGCAACCCCTGCAATATGAGCTGAATGGGCCAGTGCTGACGGTGAAATTGCCGGCTACGCTGGAGCCCGACAAAGCCATCGCCATCACCTTCGACTTCACGGTGCAGGTGCCGCTACAGGAGGCCATCACCGGCATCGGCGGCGATGACACCTCGCGCGGCCCCAACGCCATGATGGCCGGACACTGGTACATCGTGTTGCCGCCCTTCACCGACGGCAATTGGGATCTGCCCGAATATGTGCCGGTGGGCGACCCATTTACGTCCGAGCTGGCCGACTTCGAGGTGAGCATTCTGGCTCCTGAAGACGTCACGATCGCGGCCGGTGGCGACGAGACCCGCGACGGCCGACTATGGCGCTATTCGCTGCCCAAGGCGCGTGTGTTTGCGTTTGCGGCCAGCGATGTGTATGTGGTCGATGAGATGAGCGAGAACGGCGTGACGTATGTGCACTACGGCTTCCCGCGCCACCAGAAGTTTGCCGAAGATGTCATGTTCACGGCCCAGCGCACCGTCGAGTTATTTGGCCGGTTGTATGGGCCGTATATCTACAAGACGCTTCGAGTCGTGGAGACCGACCGGGCGCAGGGCCAGGAATACAGCGGCATGGTCGCGATTGGCGCAGTGTTGTATCAGAACTACTCGGGGCGAGGTGGCCGGCACGATGTCATCGCCACAACGGCTCACGAGGTGGCGCACCAGTGGTGGTTCAACGTGGTCGGCAACGATCAGGTGCGCACACCATGGCTGGACGAATCTTTTGCGCGCTACGGCGAGCTAAAGTTCTACCAGGAGTATTACCCCAATGATGTGGACTGGTGGTACACCCGCTATATCGAGGGCCGCCGGCCGCCCAAGGGGGCGATCGACATGACCATCTACGACTACGCCGACGCGCAGGCGTATGTGGACGCGGTCTACCGCAACGGCGTCGAGTTCATGCGAGCTGTGCGCGATGTGGTGGGCCGCGAGACGTTGGACGAGATCCTGCGCGACTATTACCAGACCGAGTCGTACAAGATCGCCACCCCCGACGCATTCTTCGACGCCATCGCCCGCCACAGCAGCGAGGACATCAGCGGCATCGTCAAAGCCTACTTTGCGCGCGAGGTGACTCTGCCGTGCAAGATCAGCGCAAACGTGGTGGGGTGCCGGCCGTAGGATTTTGCGTTACACAGGCGCGTCATTCCGAGTGCAACGAGGAATCCCTGTGACAAATTGACTTCTCAAATCATGGGTGGAAAGTGGAGATATCGCAGTATCCAGCCTTGAAAATTTATTAAGATCGGTTACAGGATTCCTCGTTGCACTGCTCATGAACAAGAAATTTTCGCAACATGATTTGGCAATCGACCTTAAAACTGTCTCGCATGGAGAACCCACCCCCAACTCCTCCCTTCCAGGGAGGGGTTGGGGGTGGGGTTTGGCTGAGTCAAAGCTGGCGGTCACCTTCTCAAGTCTCCCGTTCATGCCGCTTGGCTTTGCCGTCCCCGGCAACCGGGAACTCGGAATGACAGGCCATAAGTATCCTTTATGGCGACATAATCTAACAAAAGATTAGCGGGTTTTAGCTGGATTTCCACTTTCGGCTGTGCTTTAATTACGGATTCGTATGCAGAGCTACAGACCCGAAAATCCGCTGATTGTGCAAAGCGACAAAAGTGTGCTGTTGGAAGTGGACAGCGCGCTCTACACCGATGCGCGCGATGCGCTGGCCCGGTTTGCCGAGTTGGAGAAGAGCCCCGAATATGTTCACACCTATCGCATCTCGGCCCTCTCATTGTGGAATGCGGCAGCGGCCGGCCTGACTGCGCCCCAAATCCTCGAAGAGCTGGATCGCTTTTCCAAATACCCGCTGCCCGACAATATCAAAGTCGATATCGCAGAGTCGGTGAGCCGGTATGGTCGCATCAAAATCGTCATTGAGGACGGCGGCCATCAGAATGGCGGCGCGCCACGCATGCTGGTGGTCAGTGATGACACGGCTTTGATGATGGAAATTGCGCGCAACAAGTGGTTCTCGCCGCTGATCAAAACGCACCTGGGACCGACCACGTTCGAGATCGACCCGGCCCAACGCGGCCAGGTGAAGCGGGTGCTGTTGCAAATTGGCTTCCCAGCTGAGGACCTGGCCGGCTATCTGCCCGGTGCGGAATTGCACTTTGACCTGCGCGAGATCAGCATGAGCGGCCAGCCGTTTGGGTTGCGGCACTACCAGTGGGATGCGGCCGATGTGTATTGGGCACAAGGGAGCGCAGCCGGCGGCAGTGGCGTGATCGTGTTGCCATGCGGGGCCGGCAAAACCATGGTGGGTCTGGGAGCCATGCAGCGCGCCCAAACCAACACCCTGATTTTGTGCGCCAACACCGTGGCCGTGCGGCAGTGGATTCGCGAGATTTTGGACAAGACTTCGCTGACTGAAGATATGGTCGGCGAATATAGCGGCCTCAAAAAAGATGTGAGGCCGGTGACGGTATGCACGTATCAGGTGCTGACCTATCACCCGAGGAAAGGCGCGGGGGGGAAGAAGGTGTCGGAGGGGAGCGGAAGTGTCGATGGTGTCAAGCGTGTCGGAGGTGTCGACACCTCAGACACTTCCGACACCATCGACACCTCTTTCCTCACCCCGCCCGCCCCCTCGGCTCGCAGTTCGCGCCGGGCCATTCGAGTCGAGGAATACCCGCACATGGCCCTGTTCAACACGCTGGACTGGGGCCTGATTATTTACGACGAGGTGCACCTGTTGCCGGCCCCGGTGTTCCGCGCCACGGCCGAAATTCAAGCGCGCCGCCGGCTGGGTCTGACCGCAACGCTGGTGCGCGAAGACGGCCTGGAGGGCGATGTGTTCTCGCTGGTGGGGCCGAAGAAGTACGACGTACCGTGGAAGGATCTGGAGCGGCAGGGCTGGATTGCGACGGCCGAGTGCCACGAGATTCGGGTGCCGCTGGACGAGGAAGACCGCATGGAATACGCGGTGATGAGCCGTGAGCAGAAATATCCATTTGCCGCTTCAAATCGAAAGAAAAACGAACTGATTAGTATGCTGCTGGCCAAGCATCGCGAGGACGAAGTGCTGATTATTGGGCAGTTTATCCCGCAGCTTGAGGCGATTGCAAAGCGAATTGACGCGCCACTGATTACGGGCGCGACGCCGGTGAAGCAGCGCGAAGTGCTGTTCAAGAAATTTCGCGAGGGCGAGATTCGCCGGCTGGTGCTGAGTAAGGTCGGCAACTTCTCCATCGACCTGCCCGACGCAAACGTGCTGATCCAGGTGAGCGGCATGTTTGGCAGCCGGCAGGAAGAGGCGCAGCGGTTGGGCCGGGTGTTGCGGCCGAAGCAAAACGGCTTGCTAGCCCACTTTTACAGCATCGTCACCCGCGACACGATTGACCAGGAATACGCCGCCAAGCGCCAATTGTTCCTGACCGAGCAGGGTTACCACTACGATATTTTGTACGACGAGGAAGTGCCGGGCTTTACGCCGGCCGTGATCGCGACCTCGGCCGCGCCGATTCGCAGGAAGACGACGGGATTGTTGAACTAACTTAATTTGGCGGTTGGTTGCTGGCGGCTAGCTGCTAGCAACCAACCGCCAACTGCCAGCCATTACATATATGCCCGAAACACTTTGGCCCACCGCCGCGCCCTATCACGGCAGCCCCGTGCCCCTGGAGTCCACCCTGGAGGCGGAGTTCAGCGCCTCACAACTCCGCGAGCTGGCCAAATGGCTCGATGTCAAACTGAAAGGTACTTCAAAGTCTGGCTACATTGATCAGGTGGCGGAAGCGCTGAAGCTGCGGGCCGAGGGAGCCGATGGCACGGATGCCGCGGCCAATGCGGCTGCGGCCAATGCGGCGGGAGCCGAAGCGACTCCTGGTGTCGCGATGAACGCGTCGGGCGAGGCGATTTTGACCGGCCTCAACGATGAGCAGGCCGACTTTATCCGGCGCATGTTGACGGCGCGCGATGCCGATAGCCCGCTGCCGCGCTCGGTGGCCTACATGGTGTGGGCGAAACAATTTGGCAGTAGCGCCAACCAGAAGCTGGCCGAGGTGATCGAAAGCCTGCGCCGGCGCGCGCTGCTCTTCCCCACCATCACCTACTACACCACCACCTTTCGCGACGTGTATTACCAGTGGCTGCCGCTGGGCCGCAAGGTGCCGGTGATGAAGTGGCGCGTCGAAGCCAAGTCGACGGGAGACGGTGCGGCGCAGACGCCGCGACGGGAGACGGTTGAAGCCCCCGTCCTCCGTCCTCCGTCCTCCGTCAATTTCCTAGACGCTTTCGAATCCTTCCTCACCACGGTCTTACAGGCCGGCGTGGCATTGCGGCCCCTGCTCAAGCCGCATGCCAAGGCGCGCCAGACGCACTGGCTGCAACTGTGGGAGCACGATGCCGATGCCGCAGAGCGGG
>JBBQST010000113.1:0-10545 GCA_038213625.1 Thermoflexales bacterium | reverse complement strand
TGGGCGGGATTATAAGAGCAGCGGGTTAATGGCTTCTCTCGGGCTGGTGACATTTGGATAAATCAACCGGAGTAGGGGCGTGCGGCTGCGCGCCCCATAGGCACGAAAATAGGCATAACAACTGGGTTAAGGCAGCGAAATGTTTGAATTGAGTCCCGTTTCGGAGACCCCCGACCCCTAAAGGGGAGTCGCTGAGGATGTCAGCGACTCCCCGATAGGGGTCGGGGGTCCATTGACGAAGCCAAAACCGAGTTCTTTTGCTGGAAGAGACGTTGAGAAATCCTTAATTTCGTGCCTATGGGGCGCAGCATGCTGCGCCCCTACCATGCACATCACGTAAAGAACTTTTGGCGACTTACTTAGTAGATCAGGATCAAGACCTGCTATCCGCAGCGCACTAGGTCGTGTTGCGCTATTGAAAGAATCGCGAAATATTGCTATGGATAAATTCCATTCTGACTCTACAAACGCTCCAGAGAACATGCTCAATGACTTCGCCGTTGTTGGCATTGGAGCCTCTGCCGGTGGTATCCAGTCACTCCAAGAATTTTTTAGACATGTCGCTGCGGATTCTGGCATGGCCTATGTCGTGATTTTGCATCTGTCTCCCAATCACGAGAGTCATTTAACTTCAGTCCTGCAATCGGTTTCAACGGTTCCGATGATCCAGGTCACTGAACGCATGTTGGTCCAGCCGAACCACGTCTACATCATTCCCCCCAACCAACACCTGGAGATGATTGATGGCTTTATCGAGGTGTCACCCAATTTGACCGTAGAGGACCGGCGCGCACCCATTGATATCTTCTTTCGCACCCTGGCCGAGATCCACGAACAGCGCGCCATATGTGTGATCTTGAGCGGCACCGGCGCGGACGGTTCCATGGGGTTAAAGCGTGTCAAGGAACGGGGCGGCAGCGTCTTTGTGCAAAGCCCGCGTGAAGCCGAGTTTAATGAAATGCCTCGCAATGCCATCGCAACCAATTTGGTCGACGACATTTTGCCTGTCGCCCAGATCCCCGCCAAAATCCTCGCCTATCAGACGTCGCTGGAGAAGATTGAGACCACCCTGCCACCCGAACAGCGTGCCGACGCCCAGCAGCACACCTTGCATGAGATTTTTACCCTATTACGCCAGCGAACGGGCCATGATTTTATCAATTACAAACGCCCCACGATGCTCCGCCGTATTGAGCGACGTATCAATCTCCATGATCTGCCAGACCTGGCCGCCTATGCCGAATTTCTTGAGAGCCACCCCACTGAAGTGCAATTACTCCAGAAAGATTTGCTCATTTCCGTCACCAATTTCTTCCGCGATAAGGCCGCTTTCGAAGTCATGGAGCGGGAGATCTTGCCTAAATTATTTGACGGTAAAACCAGTGCAGATCAAGTTCGAATCTGGGTCGTCGCGTCCGCGACCGGCGAGGAGGCCTACAGCCTGGCAATGCTATGCACCGAACACATGCGCAGTATGGTTGATGCGCCCAAGGTGCAGATTTTCGCCACCGATTTGGATGACGCCGTCATCGCCACCGCCCGCAATGGGGATTACACCCTAAACGACCTCGCCGATGTCTCACCCGAACGCACCCGAGAGTTTTTTACGGAAGCGAGCGGAGGGTTTCGGGTCCGGCGTGAACTTCGAGACATGGTGTTGTTCACTGCCCACAATGTCCTCAAGGACACCCCATTTTCACATCTGGACCTGGTGACCTGCCGAAACTTATTGATTTATCTCAACCAGACCGCCCAGACACGCGTGCTGGAAACATTGCATTTTGCGCTAAATCCCGGTGGATATCTATTCCTGGGATCAGCGGAGTCGATAGATGGCGCCAGTAGTTTATATGCCCCGATCAGTCGGGAACATCACATTTATCAGCGTCAACAAGCCGCTGGTCGAATTTATCCTCTCCCCGAATCTAAAACCGGATTTCGCTTTGAATCGGTCTCATCTGATCCCCAATCGTCAGGAACCCGACGCACACTCGAAAACCTGACCTATGGCGATTTGCATCAACAACTATTAGAGCAGTATGGCCCACCATCAGTCGTGATCAACAAAGCCTACGATATCGTTCACATGTCCGATACGGCACTACGGTATCTGCAATTAAGAAGCGGTGAACCCTCGATCAACCTCCTGGCGCTCATCAGTGCGGATCTACGATTAGAGTTGCGCACTGCGCTGTATCAAGTCGTCCAGCGTCAAACCAACATCGTGGTCAATGATCTCAAGGTCAACATCCATGGATCTATTAAAACGCTGAATTTACATGTTCGGCCCGTTTTGAGAAAGGAGAATCCCAGGCATGGTTTCATCCTCGTGCTTTTTGAACACACAGAGCCGGGGAAAGATGATTCAGACACGATCGTGAAATCGAATGAGCCGATGAACGATCAGTTGGAAGAAGAAATATTGAATCTGAAGGCGCAACTGAGCATGGCCGCAGAGCAGCATGAGGTCCATGAAGAAGAACTCAAATCCTCAAATGAAGAGCTGCAATCGGTCAACGAAGAACTGCGTTCGGCGGCGGAGGAGCTGGAAACAAGCAAGGAAGAATTACAGTCGATCAATGAAGAACTCAGAACCGTCAATCAGGAATTGAAAGTCAAAGTTGAAGAGACGACCCAGGTCAGCGACAACCTGCAAAACCTGGCCAATGCATCCGAGATTGCCATCCTCTTTCTAGATCGTAGTTTTCGCATCAAATTGGTCACCCCGGCGGTGCGCACCCTTTTTAATGTGCTGCTCAGTGATATCAATCGGCCCCTATCGGATATCACACACCGATTGGTGGAAACCAATCTCATTTCAGATGCCGAGATCGTGTTGAGCAACCTCTTGCCGATTCAGCGCGAGGTGCAAACCCTGGATCACCTTGTATACCGGATGAGGATCATGCCATTTCGATCGCTAGAGGATCGGATCACCGGTGTGGTCATCACCCTCCTGGATATCACGGAACTCAAAAAAGCAGAAAATATCTTACAACAAGGAAAAGTCGTATTAGAGCAGCGCGTTCAGGAGCAAACCAGCGAACTCAATATTGCCATTGAGAACCGCAACAAGTTACTCCATAGGCTCATCTCAACACAGGAAGAGGAGCGCGCCCGCATCGCTCGCGAACTGCATGATCAAACCGCCCAACAATTGGTCATCCTGATTCATGGCCTGACCCGGCTCAAACAACTGCCACCAACCGAACCCATTCAAGACGCTGTAAATGAACTCATCTCCATCGTCCACACCCATGTAGATGAAGTGCATAAACTTGTTCAGGATCTACACTCCCCACTGCTGGATATGTTTGGATTAGCGTCAGCGCTTCAAGATCATGCGAAGAGATGGACCGCATGGAGTGGGATTGGGATCAACGTAGAGTGCATCAACCTGGAGAACGCGCCCCTGTCGAGTGAAATCACAATAACCATTTACCGGATTGTGCAAGAAGCCCTGACCAATGTCATGCGGCACGGCAAGGGAGCCACACACGTGGAGGTCACCGTGATGGAGCATCAAGGTGAATTGTCAGCCATGGTGGAAGACAACGGCCCTGGATTTGATGTGAAGGCCCTGGCCCAACTCCCACCCGAAAAACGTCGGCTGGGCCTTGCAGGCATGCAACAACGCGCTCTACTGGTCGGTGGCACACTCACGGTTGAATCAACGATCGGTCAAGGGACAATCGTGTCCTTACAAATCCCCTCGACCCAATCATATGCGCCATGATCCTGATAAAAAAAACCTGACCGGCTCGACACGGGTCAGGTTTTTTGAAACGGAACTTGCGTGGGGTCGTTTATGCAGCCACAGCCGCCACAGCACCCACGCCAATGGCAATGAGCACCAGATTGACGAGAAAGCTGACCACGGCGATGGCAATGGCCGCGACCAGCGCGCCGCCAAATCCATTGACGCTGAGGCCGGGCAGAATGCTGCCGCTGATGAGCAGCACGATGGCTGCGACGATCAGGCTGACGATGGAGCCGAGTATGCCGTTGCCGATATTGATGCCCAACAAGCCGAGCACCCAGGTGACGATGGCCGAGACGATGGCGATGACAAACGAGGCGACGAAAGCCGCCCCAAAGCTACTGACCGAAAGCCCCAGATTCAGCTTTCCCACGATGTAGATCACCAGACCATTGACGAGACCAATGACGATAACGCCGATCAAAATTGCTACAAGTCCTGCTCCTGCCATTATTTCCTCCTAAGATGCGCTGAACGCGCAACTTGTGTCGTTTGAAATTGTAGTGAGCGGCGCACATATTTCTGTAGGACCAACTGGGTGTGTCAGGCAGGAATGTAAGACATGGGCAAAGCGTTCAATCAGGTAGCCATGACCTGGCGCATGAATCGCGATTTCTTTGTTTTCTGCGGCATCGGCAGCACATCCAAAAGGTTTTCGCGGGGTGCATTTCTGAAAAGGGGCGAGCCGTGTCATCTGTGAGGCGTCGTCTGCGAGGCGTCGTCTGCAACACCCTGTCGTAGGGGCGAAGCATTCGTGAACGCTGCATCCCTACCCCGATCATTCACCCGAATGCTTCGCCCGTGCTGGCGCGTTTCTAGTCCGTTAGCCGAGGGCGAGCGTATCCATATACTTGGCGACGTGTGCCGTGCCCCGATGCCTCTCACGACGCCGTGCGCACAGTGATGCGGTTGCCGAGGGCTTTTCTCGACGATCAACTCATTGTGTTCCAAAACTGCAATCGTCTCGTTGCAATTTACACTTCAGATCTGCGCGAACGATGAAGTCGTGTTTTGGTAAATCACTAAGAAATTACATCGAAATTCTGATGCAATCCACAAAATGAATCCTGTAAACTGCAACCAACGCAGCAATGCAACAATTAAGTTAAGCCCTTTAGGCATAGAAAGACGTTATTCAGGTTACACAGTTCTAACTGTGGTGATGACCGGGTGGGTCTTGCTTGCGTTGGCGATGTTCAGTTTGATGAATTTAAATTTTATTAGTTATGAAGTAAGTCCTGCTGTGGATGTGACGAGCGAGCAGCGACAAAGGGCGACGCCGGCGGATGAGCCACCGAACAGGGTGGATACGCCGATGGGGCGTGAGCCGTTTATGCCGGGGCCGGCCGTTACCACCCAGACCCTAACGTTGGAGTTGACTCCCGAGGCCACCCTCAGACCCGAGACGGATGCCAAAGTGGGACTGTATCTACCGATTGTGATTGCGCCGTATGACGTGGACGAAACCGGCATCCCGCCACAAACGGGCACGCCAGCCGCAGAAAGCGCAGCAGTCCTCACCCGCACTGTATACCTGACAGACACATCAACCTACACGCCCACGGTTCTGGAGCCGTGGGAGGCGTCGGTGTTCGGCGTCGAGACGGCAAATCTGTTGGCTGGCGGCGAGACCATTGCCGCCGCCGGAGTGAGTTGGGTGCGGCGCAATAGTCTGGTCTGGTACGAGGTGGAGCCGATTCAGGGCATGCGGTCGTGGCGAGCCGCAGCGAATCTGGAAAAGGAGATGATCCAGGCCAGAGCGCTCAATCTCAAGTTCGTGCTGATTATTCGCGGCACTCCCGAGTGGGCCCAACAGGTGCAAGGGTCATTTTGCGGCCCCATCAAAAGCGACGCGTTGCGTGCCTTTAGCTGGTTTGTGCGCGATGTCGTAGCGCGATACAGCGCGCCGCCGTTCAACGTTCAATATTTTGAGCTGGGAAATGAGCCCGACGCCCCAATTCGTTATGGCGATGAGGTGTATGGCTGCTGGGGCAGTTCGGTCGATCGATATCGCGGCGGCAGCGCCTATGCTGCCATGTTGAAGGCCGTGTATCCGCAGGTCAAGATCGCCAACCCTGAGGCCAAAGTGCTGATCGGGGGATTGCTGGCCAACTGCGATGTGGAAAGGCCACCCGCCGGCGAGGATTGCTCCTGGACGCGCTTCTTTGAAGGCATTCTCGAAAATGGAGGCGGTCCGTATTTCGACGGCCTGAGCTTTCATACGTATGAGTATTACTACAAGACACCCGGCCGCTGGGGCAATGCGAATTGGAATAGTTATTACAACACTTTGGGGCCTGTACTGATAGCCAAGGCCCGTTATTACAAAGCACTATTGAGCTCCTACAACGTTCGGGGCAAATTTTTGATGGACACCGAGGTCGCCTTGCTGTGTTGGGACTGCACGCCTGCTCAACAGTATGAAACAGCCAAGGCCTGGTATCTGCCCGAGGTCTACGCGGCCAGCATGGCTGAGGGCCTGCAAGCCGCGTTTTGGTACAGCTACAACGGCTGGCTGGGGTCGGGGCTGGTGGATGGAGCTGGCAAGCCTGTGCCGGCGATGATCGCGCTGCAAGTCGCGCGCGAGAAGTTTGGTGGTGCCACATTCACAGGCCGGGTCACCCCGCGCGAGGTCGGCATCTTTGATGAGGAGCTGGGCATCATCGGCTACAAGTTCCGCCAGGGCAATCGCATCGTCTGGTTGATTCGCTCGGCCGACAGCCAGAATCGCGAAGTGGTTTTCAATCAATTTCCAACCGCGATCACAGACCCGGTGGGGACGGAACTCACCCCAAGCCGGCGCCTGACACTGACGTTGAAGCCGATGTACATCGAGTGGAAAAACTAGAATCCCATGGCCTGCCCGGATGCACGCCGCCGTAATTGCTGATTCACAGACACATGAACCAGCAGCGATAAAGCCTAAAGGAGGGTGCATGAATTGGGAAATTGACAAGCGATTTTCCGTAGTGATCGTGACTGCGTTGGTGGTAGGTGTGAGTGCGCTACTCAGCCTCACCTGGGAATCCGCAGTTGCAAGAGGGCAGAGTGAGGATCCCGATGTGCCGGCTGCGATCCCCGTCACGATTCAGTATCTACCGGCCATTCACGTTCAAGATCCCAACCACCCCACTTCAACGCCCACATCGTCCGCCACCCCGTTCGGCACGCCAGCACCCCAGGTCTCACAGACGCCTACTTCACTCAGTGGCCCCGTTCCAACCGGCGCGGTTCCCGGCTCTGCAACCCCGCCCGGCGCAGTCAGTTCACCCACACCAGGCGGACCGTCTTCAACGCCCTATGTGTCTCAGGTGACACCCCGGCCCACCGCCACATCCACAGCCGGCGCGTCCCCCACCCCCACCAATACATCAACACCAGGACCCTCGCCGACCCCCAGCCCAACCTCCACACCTCGGCCTGCCAACAAATTCGGCATCGAGACGGCCAACCTGCTTCAGAGCGGCCAGCCTATGTTTGATGCCGGCAGCACCTGGACCCGACGGAATGCCCTGATCTGGTACGAGGTTGAGCCCACACTGGGCGAACGCCGTTGGTCCGTGGCACAAACCCTGGAACAGGAAATGATTGTGGCAGCCCGGTTGCAAATCAACTTCATCCTGATTATTCGCGGGGTGCCGCTGTGGGCGCAGGAAACCCAGGGCTCCTACTGTGGGCCGATTGCCCAGAGCAAGTTGAAGGATTATGCGACCTTTGTGTATGAAGTGGTCCGACGCTATAGCGCGCCACCCTACAACGTCAAATATTATGAGTTTGGCAACGAGCCCGATGTGCTGACCAACAAAAATGGCGATTGGTGGTATGGCTGCTGGGCCGACCCCAATGACCCGGTGTATCGCGGCGGGCAAAAGTATGCCACGATGCTGAAAGCGGTCTACCCTGAGGTCAAGGCGGCCGATCCCAGCTCGCAAGTGGTCGTGGGAGGAATGCTGGCCGATTGCAGCCCCATCAACCCAGGCTCGCGGGACTGTTCCTATACTCGTTTCTTCGAGGGCATCATGGTCGGCGGCGGAGGCCCCTTCTTCGATGTGGTCTCGTTCCACACCTATGACTTTTTCTACGAAAAGGGCAAATGGGGCAACGACAACTGGAACACCGGCTACGACACGCTTGGCCCATCCCTGGTCGCGAAAGCGCGCTATTACCGAAAGGTGATTCAAGACTATGGCTTCCCCAACAAAATCCTGATGGATACGGAGGCCGCGTTATTGTGCTGGATGTGTCCGGCCACCCAGGACTATGAAATTGCCAAGTCGTGGTACATCCCGGAGTTGTATGCCGCCAGCCTGGCCGAAGGCGTAATCACGCTGTGGTACAGCTACGAAGGGTGGGAGAACTCGGGCCTCGTTAACTCGGCAATGCAACCCTTGCCGGCCTTCACCGCCTGGCGTGTGGCCCGTGAAAAGCTGGCCCAAACCGCCTACATCGGCCCTGTCACCTCAGTCGATATCGGCAGTGCTTCTGGTGTGGTCGGCTACAAATTTCGACAAGGCAACCGAACGGTGTGGGTGATTCGCTCGCTCAAAACGGCCACGCGCAACATCACGCTGCCCAGTCTGCCAACCGCGATCACCGATCCCGTCGGCAACGCCATCCCCAACAACAAAAACCTCACCCTCACCCTGCAACCGATCTACATTGAATGGGCTAATTGAGCAAATTAGAGCAGCTTGCGAGATGGCAAGCGATGGATGACCCACTCGCTCTGATTACCTTAGGTTTTCTGAATCTCACGCAAAGACGCGAAGTCGCAAAGGTTATTTTCTTCGCGTCTTTGCGGCTTTGCGTGAAAAACCTAAGGTAATCAACCACCCGCTCTAAAAGTTGTGAGAACGTGAGCAGGATTTAGGCAACAACCCAACGAGATTTTTCCATTGCAGAGTCACATTAGCAGATTTCGTCGACGTCGGCGTCGACGAATCCGATAGCCCTTTGCGCGCGTGCGCTACCAGATGCCGCGCAAGAATTTCAGCTTGGCCATGGCCTGAAACTCGCCGCCACCTTCATGGTGATTGAACTGATAGACCCGAATGTCCTTCTCGCCCTTCCAGTGGTTGTAGGCCGCAAACACGGTGGACGGCGGGCACACCTCGTCCATCAGGCCGGTTGAAAATAGCGTTTTGCTGCCGGCGCGCGAGGCAAAATTCATTCCATCAAAGTAGCCCAGCGTGTCGTACACCTGATCCACCTTGTCGCGATGGGTCACCAGAAACTTTTGAATTTCCAGGTAAGGATTTGCATCGGTCAATGTGGTGGCACGCCGATAGTGGCACAGAAACGGCACATCTGGCATGGCCACCTTCACCTGAGAATTCAGTCCCGCCACGGCGATGCTGATGCCCCCACCCTGACTACCGCCGGTCACGGCAATGCGATCCGGGTCAATTGCCTCATGCGACTGGGCTGCTTCCACGGCCCGCACGCCATCGGTGTAGACACGCCGGTAATAGTAGGTGTCTCGATTCAGAATGCCGCGGGTCATGAAACCAGGAAAATGTGGATTGGTGCCTTCGGGCTCGGGGTCGCCCGTGTCGCCCTTGCTCCAGGTGCTACCCTGGCCGCGGGTGTCCATGACCAGGTGGGCGTAGCCGGCGGCCGACCACAGCAGCCACTGATTCGGGAACCCTCGGCCACCCCCGTAGCCGATGTACTCCACCACGCACGGCAGCCGACCTGTTCGCTGCTTCGGCAACATCAGCCAGCCTTTGATGGGTTGGCCGCCATAGCCATTGAAAGTCACGTCAAACACGTCTATATTTCGAAAGCCAAAATCCACCGCTTCGAACTTGGGAGCCAGGTCATGGGCACGCGCCGAGGTCAGCGTGTTCTGCCAAAACGCATCAAAGTCCTCAGGTTCATGCCGGTCCGGTTTGTAGGCTTGCAACTGATCAAGCGAAAAGTCAAAATACGCCATAGTTGGGCGAGTGTAGATCGAGTCGCCTAGTGTGACAAAACGAAAGATTGGCAGAATTGAATGCCGAACGATTTACACTTAAAGCCATGCCTAAATTAAAGCCCGCGCACACGGTTGCGCGCTATCCATCACACGTCTGGGACGCGAACCGACACTCCGAGCAAACAAGACCCTATGCTAGAATCGTTCAAGAGATTGTGAAAGTTTGAACACACGACACAAGCACATCAATCCCTGTGCGGCAATCACCTAAAAACGATATTTGCCGCAATGCACACCCGTGATCTCCTATGCTTGAACCGAAATCTTCAGACGCGGTATTGATCCGCGATCTGTACAACCTGATCTTCTACATTTCCGTCCTAGTCTTCGTCCTGGTCGAGGGATTATTGATCTACTCGGCTGTCAAGTTTCGCCGCAAACGTGCGGACGAGATGCCAGAGCAAATTCATGGCAACACCAATATGGAGTTGCTATGGACCATCATTCCCGCAGTCATCGTCGCTTTCATCTTTGTTGCTTCGGCAAATACGATGGCAAGCATGGCGGCCAGCGGAACCCTGACCGATCCCATATCGCACACCCATGCCCTGAACGATGAGGCCGCGGCACGGCGCGTCCGGGAATCTCAGCCAGTCGATCTGGTGATTGCTGTGACAGGCCGACAATGGTTCTGGCAATACAGCTATAACAACGGCGAAGTTGTGCTCGACAGCAACAGCGGCGAGCTCATTATTCCTGAGAACAAAAGCGTGCGTCTGGACATGACCTCAAACGATGTGATTCATGCCTGGTGGGTGCCCCAATTTGGACCCATGCGCTATGTCAATCCGGGTGAGCGATCGTATGT
>JBBQST010000112.1:0-10550 GCA_038213625.1 Thermoflexales bacterium | reverse complement strand
GGGGGGGGGGGGGGGGTCGTTTTACTCCCCCGCTTCTTATTGGGTTTTTTGGTTTGGGGGGCCCCGCCCCCCCCCCGGGCCGGTCTGGGGGCCGTAGGCGGCTGACGCCTCCATTCCAAGGAGCGGATATAAACCGCGACTATCAAGGTTCAACAAACGCTTTGGCCACCGGCGCGCTGGCGATGCCTTTGCGTTCCAGGTAGGCCGCAACGCGCAGACAGTTCAGCTCGCGCCACGGCGCGCCGATGATTTGGACGCCCAGCGGCAATCCATCTGGCCGGTGCAGCGGCGCGGTCACCACCGGCAATCCCACCAGCGAAATGGGTTGGGTCAGGATGCCCATGGCTGCACGGGCCGGCATATCAGCATTATTGAGGTGAATGTTTTGAGTGCCGATGGGGATGGCGGCGCAGGGCGTGGCCGGTGCCAGCAAAATATCCACGTCTGCAAACAACTTGAGCACATCCTCCACGAATTTGCGGCGGAACCGTTGGGCCTGGACATACCAACTGGCCGGGGTAAAGACATTGGCCAACAGACGGCCACGGGTGGCGGTGTCAAAATCGTTGGGCCGTTTGCGCAGCATCTCCAGGTGCAAATTGCCGGACTCGCTGGCGGTGATGACGAAGGCGGCCGCGCGGGCTTCCTCGGCCATCGGCCACATCACGGGGCTGGTTTTCTCGAAGGTTTGGGCCACTTTTAGCATGGCCTCGCGCACTGCCGCATCGGCATAGTCTTCAAAGTAACCGCCCAAAATACCAATGCGCAATCCTTTGAGATCGTCGATGAGCTGGGTCGAGGTCACTTCGCTGGGCTTGCCGGCCCAGGCTGGATCCTCGTTAAAAATGGCTGGATTGGGTTTTTGCAACACGTCGTAAATTGCGGCCAGATCGCGCACACTGCGTGCGAAGGGGCCGACGCAATCCAGACTAGTGGAGAGAAAGAAGGCCCCCGTGCGTGGCAAACGCCCATAGGTGGGCTTGAGGCCAAACACGCCGCACAACGCCGCCGGCACACGAATGGAGCCGTTGGTGTCGGTGCCCAGCGAGAACGGCACCATGCCCGCTGCCACCGCTGCTGCCGAGCCACCGGATGAGCCGCCGGCGATGCGGCTGAGATCGTGCGGGTTTCGCGTCGGGCCGTAGTGCTGGTTTTCGGTCACGAAGCCATACGCAAACTCGTCCATGTTGAGAGTGCCGAGCAAAATTGCACCGGCATACTTCAAGCGCTGGATCAGGGTCGCATCCTGCCCGGCGGCAGGCGCATCGCGGCGAATCTTGGAGCCGGCCACCGTGGCCATGCCCTTCACATCGAACAAATTCTTGACCGCAAACGGCACACCCGCCAGAGGACCCACCGGCCGGCCCAGCGCAATCGCCTCATCGACCGCCTCGGCCTCCAGCACCGCGCGTGAACGGGTTTGGGCCGTGAATGCCTTGACGCGTGGGTTGGCGTTCATGATGTGCTTGTCGAATTGTTCGACCACGGCGCGGGCCGTGATGCGTTGGGTGCGAATGGCCTGGGCCAGACCCAGCGCCGAGGCAGTTGCGAGGTTGGTCATGGGGTGCCGGTTTGGGTTGGGTCTGGCTCGCTCGGTTGCTGCAAGTCAGGCAGCCGAAAAGTCGCCGCCGCTTCGAGACCATCCGGCAACGCCACCTGGTTCACCAGCGCCGCAAATGAGGCCGTGCGCGCAAAGTGCATCATCACATTTTGCTTGTGCTCGGGCGGGATGGGCAGGCCGATGATGACGGCGGCTGCATCGAGGTAGCGCTCAATCTCGGATTGGGTGGGTGATTGCATTGGATGGACCTCATTTATTACGAGTGTTGGCTTCGGCCAGGGTGTGGGCTGGCCGGCGCAACTCGCGAATATTAATTGTGCCGCTGATGAGCAGACCCACCATCACCAGCCCCAGGCCGGCGAAATCGGTGATATTCATGCTTTCGCCCAATACCACCCAGGCAATGATGTATCCAAAAATGGGATTGAGAAACAACCACATGTTGGCACGCAAGGGGTCTTTTTTGAGCAGGCGAAACCACAGCAGGTTGGCCCCGATGGACACGGCCAGCGCCGACCAGGTGAATGACGCGATCAGCCCACCGGTGAAGTGGGGCACGTGGTTGCCGTTGAACCAGACTGCAAACGGCAACAACAAGACCGCGCCTATCGCCATCTGCCACGCATTAAGTGGTGGGCCGGCCAATGTCACTTTGGCCCACTTGTAGTAGATGCTGCCGCAGGAATAGATGATCATGGCCGTCAACACCAGGCCGACGCCGAGAGCCGAAGTCTCCTTGCCCTGCAAGCGCGGCAATGCGGCCACGCACAAACCGGCGGCCGCCACGCCAATGCCCACCCATTCGTTGCGCGAAATCTGGCGCTTGAGCACGATGCGCGACAGCAGCGCCACGATGAGCGGGTTGATAGCGATGAACAGGCCAAACAGACCGGCCGGCACCAGCTTGAACGAATACCAACTGAGGCCCAGATAGCCCGCGCTGTTGGTAAATGCCAGCACCGCCAATTGACCCCATTGTTGGCCGGTCGGCCATGGCGTGTTGCGCCGCACCAGATACAGGTAAGCCAGGAGCACGCCACCAGCCAGAAAGAAACGCGCATCCAGCAGGGTCAGCGGCTCGGCGTCGCGAATGCCTACCTTGGCTGCCGGAGCCGCCGAGGCCCACAGGATGATGAAGAGCAGGCCGAGAAAAGTGTCCATGATGAGACGGGAGACGGAGGATGATAGACGGTCTCCCGTCCTCCGTCTCCCGTCGTCTGCGTCAGCTTTGCTCGCCCTTGGGCAGCTCGGGCGCGCCGAGCGCATCGCGAATTTTGCGCTGGATGGAGTTGGGCAACTCGCGCAATTTGTTCTCGCTTCGCAGATAGGTTTTCAACCCTTCAGCCTTGATAACTGGAATCGGCGACGGCTCAATATCGAGCTCGGCTTTGGGGTTGGTGAACACGATGATCGCGCGCACCGGCACCTTCAAGTCTGGATATTTGGCGGCCAGCTTGGCATTGAGCTTCTTCATGGCCTCGGTCGCATCGGCACTGGGGTTGCCGAGGGGTTCGTCGCGACCCAGCCAGAACTGCAGGATACCCTCGCGGCGTTTCCATTTGCCATTCTGGAAGCCGGTCTTGCCTGCCTGGTTGCGCATGATGAGGGCAGTGACGCCGCCGGGTTCAACCAAAAAGTAATCGATCGGGTCTTGAAACAACATCAGTGCAAACTTGCGATCCAGCCCTTTGAGGTTTTCGCGCAACGCCAGCTCGGGGCGCAACGGCGAGAGATGCCGGTTGCCAAAGAACATGCCGATGCGCGACACGCTGAAGCCGGCCACCAGAATGACCATATACACCGCAAAAAATAGGGATGTATTGTCTGGGCTGAGCAGGCCAATCTGCTGACCAAACAGCGTCAACGCCAGGCCGCCCATCAAAATGACCAGTGAGCCGATCAGCGCATAGCGCCCAATCAGCCGGTTTCGTTTTACTTTCTTTTCGTCAACACTGATTCTCATAAGAAGTTGTTAGTTGTTAGTTGTTAGTTGTTAGTTGTTAGTAGACAGTAGTCGGTAGTTAGCAACAGATAACTATTCATTGATCACCAACGACTAAGAACTAATAACTAACCACTAATAACTCATTCATATTTCGCCAGCGCCAGACACGCATTTTGGCCGCCGAGGCCAAACGAGTTGGAGAGGGCAATTTCGATATTTTTGGGTCGGGCGACATTGGGTACGTAGTCCAGATCGCAGTCTGGGTCTGGGTTGTGTAAGTTAATGGTGGGGGTGAGGATGCCGTTGCGCAGCGACATGACCGTGGCCAGGGCTTCGATGGCACCGCTGGCTCCCATGGCGTGGCCGGTCATGCTTTTGGTGCTGCTCACCGGAATATCATACGCGCGCTCACCAAACACGTGTTTGATGGCCTTGGTCTCCAGTGGGTCGTTGGTCTCGGTGGCGCTGCCGTGCGCGTTGATGTAGTCGATCTGATCCGGCCGCACACCGGCATCCTCCATCGCCCACTGCATGGCACGAATCGCGCCGCTGCCGCTGGGGTCGGGAATGGCAATGTGATACGCGTCGGACGAAACGCCCAGGCCCAGCACTTCGCCATAGATGGTGGCACCGCGCGCGCGGGCCAATTCCAACGATTCAAGGATCATCACGACGCCGCCCTCGGCATACACAAACCCGTTGCGCGTGGCATCGAACGGCCGCTGCCCATGCGTCGGATCTTCATTGTGGGTCGTGCACAGCACCCGCATCAGCGAGAAGGCAGCAATCGCCCCGTCATTGATCACGGCTTCGACACCCCCGGCAAACATCGCATCCACCTTGCCGCGTCGAATCATCTCGGCTGCATTGCCCAGGGCTTGTGTGCCAGACGCGCACGCAGCGACCACCGTATCCAGCGGCCCCTTGGCTCCAAAGCGTTTGCTGATGTGGTGGCCGGGCGCATTCGGCAGTGCTGCCGGCAGCGCGAACGGATTGAGCTTGCGATAACCGCCGGTGCGCAGATCGACCATGCCGGCATCGCTCATCTCGAAGCCGCCCATGGACGTGCCCATCATGACGCCGACGCGGTCATGCGGCACATCGGTGCCCATATCCAGCCCGGAGTTTTGCAGGGCTTCCTGCGCTGCGGCCACTGCGATCTGGCTCACTCGCGCCATGCGGCGGGCTTCCTTGGGCTCGATGAACTTGGTGACGTCGAAGCCCTTGATCTCGCCGGCAATGCGCACAGGCAGGCTGCTGGCGTCGAACTGGGTGATCTTGCCGATGCCGCTGCGGCCGGCCACCATGCCGGCCCAGGTGTCGGCGGTGTTGAGCCCCAGGCAGGTGATGGCGCCGATGCCGGTGATGACGACGCGGCGCGCGCCATTAATCGGCGTGCGATAGCGCATTTCGCGCTCTGCCTGCCGATGCTCGCGCCGGTCGCGCATCTTCTCGCTGGCAAAGCTGCGGAATCGCCGCACGCCACCGATGACGCCCCCGCCGATGGCGGAGGCTCGTGTAACTCGCTTGGTTGGTGACATGACTGGGAATTGAAGTGGGGCGCTGCCAGCAGCCAGTTGCCAGCAGCTGGCTGTTGGCGGCTGGCAAAGCGCAGACGCTACTAGCTCACTTTCAATTCTGTGTTCCTCTCGACACTACTTCTCACATCTGGTTTGGGCAGGGCTTCCAATCCTTTCTCGATGGCATCGACCACGCCGCGTTCCACGCATTCGGCGGCGCGTAATAATGCGCAACGAATGGCGCGGGCATTGCTGCGGCCGTGCCCAATGATGACAACACCATCCACACCCAAAAGTGGCGCGCCGCCAATCTCTTCGTAGTCGGTGCGTTTGCTGATGCGTTTGAGGGCATCGCGGATGAGTAATCCGCCGACCTTGCCTTTGGCGTCGCGGGTGATCTCCTCGCGCAACATGCCCTTGATGAAGCTGCCCATGCCCTCGCTGAGCTTGACGATGACGTTGCCGGTGAAGCCGTCGGTGACATAGACATCGGCCATGCCCTCGGGCAGATCACGACCCTCAGCGTTGCCAATAAAGTTAATCGGTGCCTGCTTGAGCAGCGCATACGCCTGCACGGTCAACTCGTTGCCCTTGCCCTCTTCCTCGCCATTGGACATGATGGCGACGCGCGGCTTGCGCACATTCAACACTCGCTCGCTGTAAATGCTGCCCATCAGGCCGAACTGCAACAGATATTCGGGCCGGCAATCGGCATTGGCTCCGACATCCAGCACAAACACCCAACCCTTGGTGGTGGGGAACACGGTGGAGATGGCCGGCCGCTGGATGCCGCGAATACGGCCCAGCGTAAACAGGGCCGAGGCCAGCGCGCCGCCGCTGTTGCCCATGGTTACAAACCCATCGGCCTCGCCGTCGCGGACCATGCGCATGCCCACGTTCATGCTGGCATCCTTCTTGGCCTTCACGGCCTGGGCCGGATGCTCGCCCATCTCGATCACCTCGCTGGCATGGACGATGGGCAGATGCAAATTGGCCGTGCTGTGCTGGTTCAACAGCGGCCGCAGCACCTCCTGCTTGCCCACCAGCACAATCTCATGCCCAAATTCGCGCGCAAAATCAATTGCCGCTTCAATATTAGGGGCAGGACCAAAATCGCCGCCCATGGCGTCTAGAACAAGTTTCATAAGAGAGGAGTGGTTAGTTATTAGTTGTTAGTTGTTAGTGAGGAGTTGGAAGTAGGCAGTCACTAACAACTAATAACTAACCACTAACAACTCCTTCAATTTCTTGAAAAGATAAAGTCGTCCTGCGGCGGTTGAATGACGTTGGACATGACGAACAGAATTTTGATTTCGTCGGCCAGGATGTCGTCTTCGAGCGTGAGCAGCTCGACCACGCTGGCTTGTTCGAGCAGGGCCTGTTTTTCTTCGATTTCGATTTGCAGCGCGATGGCGCTGAAGATGGCCAACTGGCTGGCGTTGCTGGGAAATTGATCAACCTGGAAGCGCATACCGTTGGATTTGGCGAGCAGGCTCAAATAGCGGCGCATTCGCTGTGTCACGCGTCGCACCAGGATTTCATCCGCCGGCTCTGGCTCGGCAAAGGGGTAGTCCACCACGTTGCCGATGAGATAGCCATCGGCCCCCACGCTCCAATTTTGGATGCGAAAGCGTTCGGTGCCCATGGTGTTGATGTTCATCTGGCCATCCTCCATGCGCTCCATCTGGGTGATCATGGTGGCGGTGCCGATGTCGGCAATATGCGACTCATCGAGCGCCAGCACGACACCGAACGGCTCTTTGTTGTCCATGCAGCGTTGAATCATGATGCGATAGCGCGGCTCAAAGATATGCAAAGGCAAACTTTGATTGGGAAACAACACCATATTGAGCGGGAATAACGGCAACTCTCGGGCTTGAGCGCCCACATCCGACTGCATAGTCAAATACTCCGTAGGAACGCACAAATTTTAACAGCAGTCGATGGGTGTTCGCGCCGAGCTTAAAAATGTGTAGTGCCAATCGAAAATCGGTGGGGCATCGTCATCATTACGAACTTAAAGGCAACGGGTGGGTTTTGAGGGGCGAAGGCCGAAGCGGCTCCCGTCCGCCATAGGACGCTCGGCCATGAATGGCCAAGCTCAAAGACGAAGCCCTCTGGGGCTTTTCCCAGCCCCAGAGGGCTTCGTCTTTGAGCATGGCGCTTCAGCGCCATGCGGACACGGCCGGTTCGGTAGTAGCCATTCAAAGAGGCGAACATCCCTGTTTCTCCTTTCTTCGCCGCCGCGCTAAAATCGTTTTGACTTATTCTCAAAGGAGCTTCCTCGAAACCTCATGCCTTCAACCAAATACACGCTTGGGATCGATTTCGGCACCCTGTCTGGCCGCGCGGTGCTGGTGCGCGTCTCCGATGGTGCTGAGATCGCCGAAGCGGTCAGCAATTATTCCAACGCCGTGATCGACCAGCGGCTACCCGCCGACGCCGGCAGTGTGCCGCTGGATGTGGACTGGGCGCTGCAAGACCCCGACGACTATCTGCGCGTGCTGAGCGAGACCATTCCAGTGGTGCTCCAGAAATCGGGTGTGCCGGCCGACGATGTGATCGGCATCGGCATCGACTTTACCGCCTGCACCATGCTGCCGGCCCTGGCCGATGGCACGCCGCTGTGCCGGGTGCCGCAGTGGCGCAACAACCCGCACGCCTGGGTGAAGCTGTGGAAGCACCACGCCGCCCAACCCGAGGCCGACCGGGTGAATGAACTGGCGGCCGAGCGTGGCGAGAAGTGGCTGCCGCGCTACGGCGGCAAAATCTCGTCGGAGTGGTTCATCCCCAAATCGCTCCAGATTCTGAACGAAGCACCGGATGTGTATGCCGCGGCCGACAGATTACTCGAAGCGACGGATTGGGTGATCTGGCAGATGACGGGCGTGGAGACGCGCAACAGTTGCACGGCCGGCTACAAAGCCATCTGGCACAAGCGCGAGGGCTACGTCAGCAAAGACTATTTGCGCGCACTGAATCCGGCTATGGAAAACTTCGTCGAAGAAAAGTTGATGTCGAATCCGGTTTCCATCGGCACCCGCGCAGGCTCGTTGACGTTGGCGATGGCCGAGAAAACGGGGCTGAGGCCAGGCATTGCGGTGGCCGTGGCCAATGTGGATGCGCATGTGTCGGTGCCGGCCTGCAAAGTCACTGCACCGGGAACCTGGGTCAGCGTGGTCGGCACCAGCAGTTGCGACTTGTTGTTGTCGGACCGCGAGGCCACCGTCGAGGGCATGTGCGGCACCGTCGAGGACGGCATTTTGCAGGGCTATTTTGGCTATGAGGCCGGCCAGAGCTGCGTGGGCGATGGCTTCGGCTGGTTCGTCGAGAACTGCGTGCCGCCGCGCTACTACGACGAGGCGAAGGCCAACGGCAAAAGCGTGCACCAGGTGTTGGAGGCGCATGCGGCCAAATTACGTCCTGGCGAAAGTGGCCTGTTGGCGCTGGATTGGTGGAACGGCAATCGATCGATCTTGGTGGACGCGAACGTGAGTGCGGTGTATGCCGGCATCACCCTGGCTACGAATGCCCACGAGATGTATCGCGCCAGCCTGGAGGCCACGGCCTTTGGCAAGCGCGTCATCGTCGAGGAGTTCATCAAGAATGGCCTGGCCGTGAACGACATGATTGCATGCGGCGGCCTGCCAGACCGCAACAAGTTGTTCATGCAGATTCACGCCGATGTACTGGGCATTCCCATTCAAGTGAGCGCCAGCACCCAGACGCCGGCGCTGGGCAGCGCCATGTTTGGGGCGGTGGCGGCCGGTGCCGCAGCCGGTGGCTACGATACGATTGAGCAGGCCGCCGAGAAGATGGCCCACCTCAAAGACGAAGTCTTTAAGCCCAACCCCGCCGCCCAACGCGTTTATGATCAGCTATATGCCGAATACGTTCGGCTGCACGACTACTTCGGCCGCAACCCGGGCAGCACGCTCAAGCGGCTGAAGCAGATCAAACTAGAGCAGAGTTCTTAGTGATTAGCGATTAGTTGTTAGTCAGGATTCCTCTGAACTAATCACTAACAACTAATCACTAACAACTTCTTTCATCATGAGAAATATTGGACTTCAACTGTATACCGCTCGCGAGACGATCAAGACAGACGGCCTGATTCCGGTGCTCAAGCAGGTGGCCGACATGGGCTACCACGGCATCGAGGGTGGTGGCTTTATGGGCGCGATGCCGGCCAAAGAGCTGCGCAACGTGCTGGATGACCTGGGCCTCAAGTATGTCAGCGGCCACATTGGCATGGAGCAGGTGACGGGCGGCTTCGAGTCGGTGCTGGAGGACTCGGTGGTGCTGGGCGCGAAGTATCTAGGGTTGTCCTATCTCGCCGAGCCATATCGCACGGATGCGGCCGGCTGGATGCGCAGCGGCGCGGCCATGGAGAAGGCCGCTGTGCAGGCTAACAAACACGGCCTCACGTTTTTTTATCACAACCACGACTTCGAGTTTAAGAAGTTTGATGGCGTGTATGGCTTCGACATCCTGTTCGACAACACAGACGCGGCCCTGCTCAAATCCGAGCTGGATGTGTATTGGGTGAAGAAAGGTGGCGCTGATCCGGCAGCGTATCTACGCAAGATGAATGGCCGCGCGCCGCTGGTTCACCTCAAAGACATGACCGGCGACGGCAAGGAATTCTTCGAGATCATCGGCGATGGCATCCTGGATTTTGATGCCGTGTTCAAGGCCGGCGACCAGACCCATGTCGATTGGTATCTGGTTGAGCAGGATGTGTGTCCGCAGGGTGAGCTGTTCAGCGCGCGCAAGAGCTTTGCTAACATCAAGGCGCGCGGTTGGCTGGGCGAGTAATTGTTGACTTCTCTTTGGAATGGAGGCTTCAGCCGACTCCTCGCTCCAGGCGCAGAGTCGGCTGAAGCCTCCATTCCATTGATTCACTCCACACCTGGTCGCACAATCCGCTCCATGCGCCGGTCGGGGATGAACCAGATGATGGCGACGGCGATATACAGGGCGCACGAAATCCACGGGCTGACGAAGGCCAGCGGGATGGCCGGGATGTAAAACGCCAGCGATAGTTTGCCTTTCACATCACGGCCAAACGCCTTCCCAAAGTCGGAGTCTTTGCCGTGGATGTCAATGAGGCCGACCGCCAGAATCGTATAGGCCACGGCGCACAACAGCAGTACGATTCCATACACGGCCACCGGCCACGCCGCAAAACCTGTCTCGCCCATCCAATGCGTCGCAAATGGGATCATCGACAGCCAGAACAACAGGTGCAAATTCGGCCACAGCACACGGCCGTCCACATGCTTGATGGCTTGGAAGGTGTGGTGATGGTTGTTCCAGTAGATGCCGACGAACACGAAGCTCAGCACATAGCTCAGGAATACAGGGATGAGCGGTGTTAGCGCCTCCAAATCAGTGCCATGCTCCGGCACCTTGAGTTCCAGCACCATGATGGTGATGATGATGGCCAACACGCCGTCGCTAAACGCCTCTAATCGTCCTTTACTCATTCATTGCTCCTGGTACAAAAAATTAAATTTTGGTT
>JBBQST010000111.1:0-10577 GCA_038213625.1 Thermoflexales bacterium | reverse complement strand
TAGGCTCATGTTGAGCTTCGTCAATGGACCCCCGACCCCTAATAGGGGAGTCGCTGATGACGTCTTCGACTCCCCTTTAGGGGTCGGGGGTCTCTGAGGCCGCACTCAATTAAAGCGTTTTGCTGGGTTCTCGCACGCATTATTCCTTAATTTCGTGCCTATGGGGCGGGTCTGAGACCCGCCCCTATATGGCCTAGATACCCCTAATTCAGAATACACCCCACCAATCCGGCTTGTATGCAAAACCAACAGACCTGCGTAGAATTCAACACATCCTGAATGCAGGTTAGAGCCATGCAATGGCAGCCGAATGGACGGCTGCACCTCGTAGCGCCGTGCACATCGACATTTCAACGGCATTGCGCTAAATTGCCTGACTCGCTTTGATTAGGATGTGATGGCAACCGAAATATTTGATACACCAGATGAGGTGCAGGAAGTTAAAAGCCTGCCCGAGTTGCTCGGCCTGCTGAGACCCCGTTGCAGCGACCACGAGCTTGATATCGTTCGCCGCGCCTATATGACGGCCGAAAGCGCCCACCACACCCAAAAGCGATCCAGCGGCGAGCCTTATATACAGCATCCGCTGGCGGTGGCCGGCATTCTGGCCCATGTGCGGCTGGACGCGCCCACCATCGCGGCTGCCCTGATGCACGATGTGGCCGAGGACACCGCGGTCTCACTCGTCGAAATTGAGGAACGCTTCGGAACCGAGATTGCCAGCCTCATTGATGCCGTCACCAAACTGAGCAAGCACGAAGGCATCAAACAGGAATTTACGACCAACGGCAGCGTGAATGGCAACGAAACGGCCCACACTGCAAATGGCACTAACGGCAGCAATGGCACCAACGGAGCCAAGCCCACCAACGGCAAAGTGCCTGAGGTGCCGCTTCCCGCCACCGCCAGCTACCGAACCGACCGCGAAGCCGAAAGTCTGCGCAAGATGTTGATGGGGCTGGCCAGCGACACGCGGGTGGTGCTGATCAAACTGGCCGACCGGCTGCACAACATGCGCACCTTGAATGCGCTCAAGCCGGAGAAGCAGCGCCGTATCGCCCGTGAAACCCTCGATTTGTTTGCGCCGCTGGCCAACCGGCTGGGCATCTGGGAGTGGAAACAAGAGCTCGAAGATCTGGGCTTTCGCTATGCGGAGCCGTCGACCTATGCCTATTTGAGCCGGCTGGTGGAAGTGGGCGCGGCCGAGCGAAATGCGCGCGTGCGGGATTACATCAAGCGGCTGCAAAAAGAACTCGACGACAACGGCATCACCGGTGTCGAGATCACCGGCCGGGCCAAACAAATCTATAGCATCTGGAACAAGATGCAGCGCAAGGGAGCCTCGTTCGACCAGATTCGCGATGCCCAGGCGCTGCGCGTGATCATCAACGACAACGACTTTGTGGCCGCTGAAGAAGCGGCCGAACATCACGTTCATCAGCCGGACCACGATGATGACGATAACCTGCCGCCCGATCAGATCATGTCGCGGCTGAAGGAAGAGGCCGATCAGGAGAAGGAGCAGAAGCAAAAAAAGAAGCCCTCGGTGTGGGAGAAGGACCGCCGCAACCCTGGCGTGCAGGACTGCTATCGCGTGCTCGGCATCGTGCACAGCATGTGGATGCCCATGCCCGGCGAGTTCGACGATTACATCAGTGTGCCGAAGGACAACCAGTATCGCAGTCTGCACACGGCCGTCATCACCGACGATGGCCAGACGCTGGAGGTGCAAATTCGCACCCGCAGCATGCACAAGGCGGCCGAATTTGGCATCGCCTCGCACTGGCTCTACAAGGACAACGGCAAGTTCACCAAAGACTACATGCGCCAGATCGAGGTCTTGCGCGACGCCATTCGCTCTTTGGGCAGCGAATCGGACGATGCCAAATCCTTCCTCGACGCGATGAAGCGCGACCAGCTCAAAGATAATATCTATTGCTTCACGCCGATGGGCAAGCTGATTGAGCTGCCGAACGGCTCGACCGCGCTGGACTTTGCCTACCACGTGCACACCGAAGTGGGCAACAAGTGCCGGGGGGCCAAGGTGAACGGCACGATTGTGTCGTTGACCCACAAGCTCACCAGCGGCGAGCAGGTCGAGATCATCACCCGCTCCAATGCCTCGCCGAGCCGGGATTGGGTGCACGACCCTGAATATTTATATACGGCCAGCGCGCGCAACAAAGTCAAGAGCTGGTTTCGCAAGCAGGACAAAGCCCACAACGTCGGCGGTGGCAAAGAGCTGATCGAGCGCGAGTTGCAGCGGCTGAGCGTGAGCCACGTGATGAAGCTTGAGGACGTGTTTGCGCTCTACAAAAACGAAGCCGACAGCCTGGAGGAATTTCTAGAGAAAGTCGGCTATGGCCAGATCACCGCCGGCAGCGTGAGTGGCCGCATTTTGGAAGAGGAGCGCCGCCGCGAGCGAGAGAAGGAACGCTCCGGCAACCCACTGCTCAATTTGATTCGACCGCCCAAGACCCCGACCAACAAAAAGGGCGGCTGGGTGGTGGCCGGCGCACATGGCATTCACGCCACGCCGTCGCAGTGTTGCAACCCCCAGCCCGGCGACGATATTCTGGGCTATGTGGGCATGACCGGCGGCGTGCGCATTCACAAGCGCGATTGCGTCAATATTCCCGGCCTGGACCCGGATCGCCTGATTGACGTGAAGTATGAGGGCGCGGTGGAAACCTATCCGGTACAATTTCTGGTGACAGCGGCCGAACGCTCAGGGCTGCTGGCCGAATTGACCACCGTGCTCTCCAACGAACACATCAACATTCTCGGGTGCAACATTAACAATACCGAGGCCGACGAAAGCGGCCTGGTTCACATTTCGCTGTGGGGCGAACTGCCTAAACCCGATCTCATTACCGGCCTCATTGTCCGGCTTGGCAAAGTGAAACATGTGTTTGAGGTGAAGCGCGTGGTGGGTAACAGTAACGCAAATGGCCGAAGGCGATAACCAGATTAACAAGCGCACCCCTCCAAACAAAGCAAAGCCTCCCACGCAAGGGGACTTCCAAAATTCCAAAAACGGACGCTTTGAAGAAGATGCCTTCAAAGAAGATGTCTTCAAGGACAAAGGTTTTGAAGAAGAAGGCTTTAGACAGGAAGGCGGCACCACCCACGGCACCCGCCGACATCGTGCACAAACCCTCATCATCATCGGCGTGCTCGTGCTGGGCGTGATGGGTCTGGGGCTTAGCTTTTTGCTGCGGGATGAAGCGACACCGGCGCCGCGGTCTGTGATACCGGGTGCCACCCTGTTCGTGACGGTGGGACCGACTCGGACTCCCCGGCCACCGGCATCGCCCCAACCCGCGCCCACCTTTGCCCCCATCAGTATTCAACGCGCCACCACGCCGCGCCAGGCTTTGCGCGAGATCAAGCTGGCCGATGGCCTGGTCGGCACCAACACCCGCGGCAAAAACACGGGCCTGTACTCATACGATGGGCGCTGGCTGGCAACCTTGAATGACACGGGCACCGAACTTCAACTGAGGGGTGGGCAAGATGGCGCATCCACGCAATTGGCCTTGCCGGAGCTGGCCGACGCCAACCCGCAGATCTACTCATGGGCACCCGACAACACGGCGCTGCTCCTCACGGCCGGCCTCTCCAGCACCCAGACCGGCGCGCGCCAGTTGGTGCTGGTGCGCTGGGATGCGGCCGGCAAGACTTTGTCGCGCACCAACATTCCCATCAGCACCACGCTCGACGCGCTGACGCTGGGCCGCACCGCCCCGGACAGCGATGATGATTTAGCACAAACGGCGCTGGCCTACTGGTCGCCCGACGGCTCACACCTGGCCGTGATTGCCGATGCCGTGCTGGACGACCCACCCTACAACGAAGATGGTTCGCCGCGCTTTCGCAAGCTCGTTCGTCTATTCAATCGCGCTGGCAACGCGCTCGGCCAGTTCGAGACCGCCAGCGATTGCTGCTACTGGACCCCGCGCAACGAGCTGGTGTGGTGGGACGCGCGCGACCCGAATGCGCGCGAGTATGTGTTTCATCGTTGGTCGGAAGCACAGCCCATCACGGATGCGGTCAAAAATGGGGTACGCATCTCAACCCCCTATTCCCCAAGTGGCTTGTGGATTGTCGGCTCTGGGCCGTATGAAAATGAGCGCAATCAAGTGAATCAGCTTCTTGTTGTGGAGTTGGGCGAGGAGCGCCGGCTGGTGCGAGTAGATTTTGATAACGGCTCAGTGGTGCCTCTTTTGGATCGGCTTGAGAAAGTCTCAGCGTCGTTTACTTCGCCCGATGTGCCGGTGACCGCGTTGCGTTTTACCCGTGTGGGAGCCGACAACACCTTGTGGTTTTACGATTGGAGCATGGCTGAAATGGTGGCCGGCGGCCCGGTGCAGCAACTGGGCAGTTGGGATGCGCGCATGCGCGGTTTCACCTCCGTAACATTCGGATCCAGTGCGGAAATGGCTCAAATTGAGATCATGGACCCGCCCACCCAAAATTTGATCATCGATTACGCCAGCGCTCCTCAGCCACTCCGAGTCGAGACCAGCGTGCTTCGGCCGTGGATCGTTAACAGCACGGGAATTGGCGCGCCATCCTCATCGCACATCAACGCCAATCTGGTTTCGCCGGATGGTCAATGGCATCTGCAACTGAATCGAACGGCTAACATGAGCCAGTCACAAATGTTGCCAGACTGGCCCGCGGATTTGTGGAAGATCCTGCCAGCCAATGCCCCCATCATGGAGTTGGTCATGACCGCGCTAGACACGCCGTCGCGGACGTTCACGCGCGTGTTCACATTGGCCGACGGCATTCCCGCCTTCTGGCAATGGTCGCCGGCCAGCACCGCCATCGCCATCACCACCTTGAACAGCACCAGCAAGCCCCAGTCCACTTTTGTGGTGCAACTGCCGGGTTTGGAGGATGAGCCATCGGAATTGAATCGCTTTGATCTCGCAGACCAGACGATCAGCCCCGCGCCGCCCATCCCCATCTGGTCGCAAGACGGCGACACGGTGCTCATTTCCTCCGGAGGGGACTGGCATATTCTGGATGCCAATGGCGTTGAGAAACAACAATTTGCGCGAAAACCCGGGGATTCCTTTCTGCTCCACTTATCAAACCGGCTGCTATTGCTCACCCAGAACAACACCCTGCAAGCCATCAACCTGCGCAATGCCAATATCACGCGCCAGACCGTCTATACCTGGACCACCCAGATGCTTCCACATGGCATTCTAGGCATCAGTCCCAATGGGTCAGAGGCGATCATTTTTGAGGCTGACCCTTCAGACAACACGAAAACGGCCATTCAACGCATTTCACTTGAAACGGGCGCGGCCACCGTGCTCCTACAGTTTGATGAACAGCCGCAATATCAGCCTTTTGCGGCTGGCCCCAGCTCCGGCCCTGTTCTGGGCATCAGCCTTGGTGTGGGTGGCCGTGTGCTCGATCAACACATCTGGTTCTACGACTGGGACACCAGCACGCTGTATGACTATGACCGGCCGGCCAAACTGCTCGGCTGGGACGCCGCTTCCAAGAGCTTTCTATTGGCCCGGCGCAGTGCCGATGGATTCCAGGTGGAAGCGATGCAGCCGCTGATACAGTAGGACAGGAGTTGCTGGTTGCTGGTGATTAGTGATGAGGCGATGCCAGCAGCCAACAGCCAACGGCCAGCAACTAGCAGCTAGCAGCTAGCAGCTAGCAACCAGCAACCAAACCACCAGATGAGCGACCCAGAACAGCCCGACTACCGCTTCTTCAACTTCAACCAGACCAGCCACGACCATGTCGGCCATGCGCTGGGTTTGGCAGACCCACCCTTTCAGCGGCAAGCGTGGTGGGCGCGGCCTGCGCCGATGCCGTTCTCGCAATCCTGTTTCGATGTGGTGGGCCAGTTGCATCCCTCGCTCATTGATGAGTTTCGCGCCTATGCTGATGCGCAGGAATGGCATGTTCAGGACTTGTGGCAGCAATGTTGCCGGGTCAACTTGAAGGCCCATATTCGCGCCAAAACGCTCGAAGATCAGGGTGAAGGCTGTTCAACGTTCGTGTGGTATCCACCCGGCAGCGAGGAACACAGCCATGCCCTGATCGGCCGCAACTACGACTACTGGCCGATGCAGGCGCGGCGTCAGCGTTTGCGATTCGTCCCGCACAGCCACGCCTATGCCACCATCGGCGCGCGCGGCGGCGTGCCGGGTGGCCGCTACGATGGCCTCAATGAGCACGGCCTGTGGGCGTCGCTGCACGTGGTCATGACCGACAACCCCACCGAGGATGAGGTGCCAGCGGGCGTGCCGTTTCATGTGGTGTGCCGGATGGCGCTGGAGCTGTGCCGCACTGCCCGCGAGGCCGTGGACCTGCTGCTGAATATCCCGCACCTCAGCTCACTCAACTATTTGCTGGCCGACCCGCACGAGGCCTTTGTGGTGGAGGCCGATCCGCGCCGCGTGCGAGCGCTGCCAATTGAGAACGAAAGTCGGCGCATGGCGGCAACGAATCATTACCGGCACCCCGACATGCAACCGCTGCAAGGCAATCGCCAGCACACCAACTCAGCCTGCCGGCTCAACTTTTTGCTCGACGAGCATGCCGAGGCACACCTATCCGCCAACGACGAGACTGGGTGGCTGAACTACGCCGAACAGGTGATGGCCGATCGCACGGCGCCGATGTGCGGCACCAGTGGCGCACTAACGAGGTTGTGGTCGTGCGTGGCCGAGCTGGGCAGCGGCCGCGTGCGCTATGCGCCTGGCCAGCCCAGCACGACGCCGTTTGAGGACATTGAGCCGGTGAGCCGCGTCAGCACAGCGGCTTAGTTGGAAAAAGAAATGCTGCCAGATGAGGCTCATCTGGCAGCGTGCGATAGCAACAAGGTTGTGTGAACCTGTGCTATCGGATCATGCCGACGCGGCGCATCCAATCTACACGCGCTTCGATGTAGTCGCGAGTGACGTGCTCCTGTTTTGCCAGCGCATTCCAATCGGGCAAGCCCAGTTTGGCCGACTTGATGGCATCCAGAATGATCTGCTCCAGCTTGGTTGCCTTAATCTTGGGAGCTTTCTCTTTCTCGGGAGTTGTTTCTTTTGCTTTGGCCATGTAGCCCTCCTATAACCAACGAGCATGGATTATACCCGCCAGACCCCGCCAAAACCAGTGTTTTGAGCCGCACAACCTCGGCCTAGTGCTGACAATTGGGGCAGAAATACATATTGCGGTCGGCCACGCGCTGGTGAAGCACGGATGTGCCGCAGCGCGGGCACGGCTTGCTCGCCTGCTCGAACACATAGCGGCCGTGCTGTGCCTGGCCTTTGCGGCCAAACAAATCACGTTGCGTGCCGCGCAAGGCCAACCCTTCATTCAAGATTTGCACCATGGCCGCGTGTAGACGCACAATCTCATCCGGCGTCAGTGAGCCAGGTGCACGGCGTGGATCAATCTGGGCCAGCCACAGGCTTTCGTCGGCATCGCGAATGCCCAGTCCCGACAGCACGCGTTGGTTAATCAGCACCGTTCGCAGCACACCGCGCCGTTTGGCCAGCAGCCGCGCCAGCACCTCTGGCGAGAAGGCCGGGTCGAGCGCATCGGGGCCAATCGCATCGAGATTCAATCCTCGGGCCACTTCCTCAGGCAGGCCCGCAGCAGCACGCGCATAGCCCAGGGTATCAATCAGGCGCAGGTCTTCGTCGCGGTTGAGGTGCCAGGTGATGAGCGTTGTGGTGGTGCGCGGCTGGCCGCACGGCACCAGCGCCAGCGTGCCCCACAACATCATGTGGGTGGCCAGAACCAGATCGCCGGACAGCGGCATCAAAATGTATTTGCCTTTGCGTTGCGCATCCGTGATTTCGCGATGCGCCAACAAGGCAATGAAAGTTTCGGCAGCGGGAAAGCGAATGGCAGCGGGTTGAAACACATCCACCCGATCAATCGTCCGTCCCACCACGGCCTCGCGCAGATCGCGCACCAGCGTTTCTACTTCGGGCACTTCGGCCATGCACACGATCCTATTTGAACTTGCGTGTTGCCGGTAGGGCTCAATGTCGTCGTCAGTCGTCAGTCAAAATCTGACACGTCTACGTCTACGTCTACGTCTACGTCTACGTCTACGAAATCATGAACCCCACGCCCCATTCAGGTCTACTACATGCTGGCCGAGAACAGCGTCGACTCGCGCATGATGCGGCTGCTGGAGTCCAAGTGGCGCACCGTGACCGCGGCCAACACCGGCCAGAATGTGGCCGCCGGCGAATCCATCTTCGACGCGTTGGTGGACGGTTGGGTGCGGGATGAGGAAGCGCGGGTGGCGGCGGAAGCGCGCTGATATGTTGTGCAGCGTGCGCGGGTCAGGATATAAACAACCGCACGTTACGCTCGGCAGCGAGTTGTTTTGGATTGATCAAGCTCAAGCGCCGATTCACGTCAACCGGGTCGAATAGTGCAGGATCGAAATCTTCACCCTTCAACTCTTCCAGCCACATGCGCATGTCTTCGTGCTCGGGATGTTTTGGGTCGCGGATGATTTCCAGCAAATTCTCATACCCAAACACACCCCCGCAATCGTCGGGCGGGCCGGCGCGCCGACCGTCCACACACGCCGGGTAGGCCTGGCTGGGATCGGCCGGCGAAATCTCCTCGACCTCGATCCGATGCAGCCAACTGTCGCCAAAATCGTATTCGTAGAAGCACCCGGCCTTCACCGTTGGCAACACCTCGCTCAGCTTCACGGCCGCTGCATCGCGTGTTTCCAATTCGTCAGAGCCGTCCAGGTACAGACTATAAAACGTGCGCCCCGCGCCCTCACCGAAGATGAATTGATGCAGATGTGAATTCGTCCAACCCATGGCCACCTGAATGACGTAGTGGAGTGCGCCCAGTGTCCATTGGTTCGAGACCCGCACGCGCCGCCAGATCGGCGGCTGCGCGTCCTCCAGCGTAATCTTGAGTTGAAGCACATCGCCGCTGGGCAGTTCGCCGCCCTGCGCGCGGCGCACAATCACCAGCCACATTTGGCTGATCGGCTTGGGCGGCACCAGATGCGCGTAGTGCCCCATCACCAGCAACAGCCGCGCCAGATTCCATTTGGCGCTGATGGATTTGCCCAGCGTGGGGTGCTGCAGCAAGCGCACACTTGCCTCGATGATCTCGACTGTGCGAGCCTGAATCGCGGCGTCATCCCGTTGCGATGCCGGCACATGCTCAACGGCATAGCGGCGCGCCTCGGCATCCACCGCCTCAAAGATCACGTCATCGCCGGCGCGCGCCTTCACCTGTTTCAGCCAGGCCCAAAATTCAGGGGTGCCGTCGGTGCCCCAGTGCCCGTTGCCATAAAAGCTGAGCGGCAGGGGCGTGGTTTCGCCGGTCGGCAGCGCCAGCTCAATCGGGTTTACGTCGTGGCTTTTGCCCGATCCAAAGAAGGCCGGCCACACCAGCTCGCGCGCATCGTCGTCAAATTCGATGCGCGCAGGCTGATGCGCCAGATCCTCGGCAACCAGGCCGACCCGCAGACACGCCCCCTGCATCATGCGCGGCGACCAGCCATAGTTGCCGCTGCCGTCGGGTGCGATCAAGCGGCACTGCGCTATCGCATTGCGGATGGTGCCTTTTGGCGAGTTGGTGTCGATGGGGCGCAGGGCGTCAACCCGCCGCATGATCTCGTCAAAGGGAAGCGGGTGGGCCGCTGCATTCACCACTTGGGCGGTCAGTGCCGCAAACGAGGGGAGTTTGGCCTTCGCAGGTTTTGGCATGGGGGAATTAAAGCACGTTGGGGAATTTTAGGGGTGCATTTTTCTAATTAGAAACTGATGTTACGCAGTCTCAGTAGTTGAAAATTTAGCCTGATGCAATTGAAACCTATGCAATTGAAAAGCATCCTGAGCGGAGGGGCCGTGTCGCCGATGATAAAAAGACTTACAAAGTGGCCACCGCAGTCGAAGGAGCGCTCTATAAGGGGATTCATCTGGCCTAACTCTCCATAGAGCGCTCCTTCGACTGCGCAGCCACTTCCGCTACGATTTCAGCATGGGCGACATGGCCGCTCCGCTCAGGATGCTTTCGATAGAGATTCAAAAAAGAGTGCGTAACATCAGTTAGAAAAATGCACCCGGATTTCAAGCCGGAAGCGCGCTGAAATTCATAGAAAGGGTGTATCCCAGCTTATGTCATCAGCATATACAATTTCTTGCGGCTGAACAACTTTGCTCATCAATCTTCGCTAGGACATCAACGAAAATGGAATCGACTCGCCTCGAAGCACTGACCCCCAATACCGCCATACGCGGCATTCTGCCCGACTCACTGGTGACGGTGATCAGTGTGCGCTGGTATGGCTCTGAGGCCATCGAGCTGACTTACAAGACGCCCACCGGCAAAGTGGCCAACGAGCTTTTGTATCGCGCGGATGAAGCTCGGCTGGAAGTGGTCGAACAGGGTCGGCCGTGGAGTTTTGACGGCGATGGAGCGCTATTCAGGTTGGTGTCCGAAGCCCTGCGCATTCGCCTGGCCCACTTATTCGATCCACTGCTGGCCGTGCATACGTCGGTGGTCGAGCCGCTGCCCCATCAAATTACGGCCGTCTACGAAGCGATGCTGCC